>DASYUT010000151.1 GCA_036000965.1 Actinomycetes bacterium | reverse complement strand
CTCGTCGTAGATCTCGCCGACCAGCTCCTCGAGCAGGTCCTCCACGGTCACGATGCCCTCGGTCCCGCCGTACTCGTTGATCACGATGGCCATCGCCTGCCGCTCTGCCTGCAGCCGGCGGAGCGCGTCCAGCACCCCCAGCGACTCGGGCAGGGCCAGCGCCGGGCGGACATGGTCGGCGACCCGGCCGCTCGCGCCGACCAGGTCGACCAGGTGGGCGATCCCGACGATCTCGTCCAGGTCGCCCTTGTAGACCGGGGCGCGGCTGTGGGTGGTTTCCACCAGCTTGCGGACTCCCTCCTCAGCCGAGGCCTCGGCGGGCAGGGCGACTATGTCCCGGCGGGGAATGAGCACGTCGCGCAGGCGGCGTTCGGCGATCTCGAACGCGCCGATCAGGAGCGTGCGGTGCTGCGGGCTGAAGGTCGCCTGGGTGGCGACCAGGTCGCGGACCTCCTCCTCGGTCACCGCGTCGCGCTGCATGCTGGGGTCCCCGCCGGCGAGCCGGACCAGCAGGTCGGTGGAGCGCGACAGCAGCCATACCACCGGCCTGGTCAGGGTGGAGATCACGGCCAGGGGGCGGGCGGCGAGCTTGGCCCACCGCTCCGGGCGCTGCAACGCGATCCGCTTGGGTGCCAGCTCCCCGACGACCAGGGTGACGTAGGTGAGCACGCTGGTGACCAGGACGATCGCGACCGGCTCGGCAGCACCCCCGAGGAACCCCAGCAGCGGCACCAGCGGCCCGGCCAGGGTGACCGCGGCTGCTGCCGAGGCCAGAAAGCCGGCCAGGGTGATGCCGATCTGGATCGTGGACAGGAACTGGTTGGGGTCGCGGGCCAGCTGGGCGACCAGCCGACCACGTCCGCCCTCCTGCTCCAGCCGCTGCAGCTGCCCCTCCCGCAGGGAGATGAGCGCGACTTCACTGCCGGCGAACCACGCGTTCACCAGCACCAGCACCAGCACCAGCCCGATCTGCAACCAGACGCCGTCCATCACCGTCACGCTCCTCACGACAGCGGCGCGGCCACCGGCCGGGCGCTCACGCGTCTGCGCCCCTGCAACTGGGGACTACCTCGGGGACAGCCTCCACAACGGCGCAAGTCTGATCCGAACGCAAACCAACCGCGGGATCGCCGCTGACAGTCAGGCCGGGTGGCGATACCGCCCGTGGGATCGCCGCGGACAGTCAGGCCGGGGTGGCGATGCCGCGGGCGAACTGGCGGAGCCGGACGCCGAGGGCCACGAGCGCGACGCCGAACACGATCGCGTACAGCCCGATCACCCAGACGACGGCGATGGCGCCCTCCTCGGGCCGGACCGCGAGGTAGAGCCCGAAGGCCACCGACACGATACCGCTGAGCGCGAGCAGCCATTCACCTCGCAGCTCCCGGCGCAGGACCACGGCGGTGGCGACCTCGAGCAGACCGGTGACCACCGCCCAGGCGGCGATCAGGTAGAGCAGCACCAGGGCGGTGATCCCCGGCCACAGGAACGTGAACACGCCGGCGGCGACTCCCGTGACCCCTTCGAAGACCAGCCAGCCGCGCCGGCTGCTTGCCTGGCGACCTCCCATGAGCGCCGCGGCCAGTGCCAGGAGCCCGTCCACCAGCGCGTAGAAGCCGAACAGCAGCACCAGCACCCGCAGGGTGATGTCCGGCCAGATCAGCGCGACCAGCCCGAAGGCCACGGCCAGCACGCCACGGACAGCCACCGCCCACCAGTACCTGGCGAAGTGCTGCAACACGTCCCTCACCTCCGGACTCGTGCGCCGCTCGCGGCCATCCGCACGGCCGCGACCGGCTGGCCGTCATCATCGCAGCGTTCGCCTTCATCCACTCCCGCGGCGCGGTACGGTACGCGCGTGCGAAAGGGGAACATGAGGAGAAGATGGCAGCTGTGACGGTTGCAACGGTGTTCGGTGTCGAGCGCGACGTCAAGACCCACGTCGAGGACCCCGCCGGCCAGTGAGGGAGCCTGAGCCAAACAGACTGGCGAGTGGACGACGATCGTCATGGCCCGCCGACCCGGACGTCCCCGACCACGAAACCACGAGCATGCGGCGGTTTGGCCCGAACCTGTTCGATGAGTCGCTCGTGCCCGGGCGCATGACCCGCTTGGGCTTCGGCATCGTCGTCGACCAGCCCCTGCCCCACATCCCGCTGCTGCCCGGCAGCCTGCTGGCGGTCGCCCCCGACGCCCTGCTGCACGACACGGTCCCCGAGCTCGCCGGCCGTGTGCTGTACGACCTGCTGACCGGCCACCCGGCCCGGTTGCCGGGCGCCCTGGTGTTCCTGGTCGACCTGACCGAGGAGCTGTGGGCCTGGGACGGCTCCACCTGGGCCGCCATCGGCGTCGACCCGGTCGAGGCGTGCGAGGCGATCGCCCACCGCCACCTCCACGGCGACGTCGACGCGCTGCGGTTCGACGACCTGAGCGCCAGCGAGCTCCACGCGCTCCGCCAGCTGCCCATGGCCGCGACCCGGACGGCGCTGCGCCGGCGGCTCGAGGGCCGGGTCGACGCGGCGCACCTGGACTGGCTGTGCGGGCCCCCGTCCTCCGTGCCCACGACGCTGTTCCTCTGACCCCTCAGCAGTCGCTCGGCTCGGTTCCCATCCCATCCGGCCCGGGACTACGCCGGCTGGTGCGGCCACCGGCACGCCGACGACCCGGCAGTCGCTCGGCTTGGTTCCCATCCGGCCCGGGGGGGTAGAAACTGGCTCCACCCTGGCGCATGCCGGGCTGCCAGGGGTCGACGCCGAATGCCGGGAGCAATGCCGGGAGCTGGGTCATGCCGATCTCTGCCCACGACGTCCACAAGGCAATGCGCGAGCTGGGCGACCTCCGCTACAGCGCCGTCAGCCTCCCCGACGCCTTGCGCCGCATCGTCGACACCACCCACGAGCTCTTCCGCGTGGACGGGGCGGGTCTGATGCTGATCGACGCCGACCAGCTCCTCCGCAACGTCGCCGTCTCCGACGAGCGGGTCGGCGCTCTCGAGGAGCTGCAGATCCAGTACGAAGAGGGTCCCTGCATCGACGCGTTCCAGGACAAGGACGTGGTGCACGCGGCCGACCTCACCGAGGAGCAGCGCTGGCCGTCGTTCTCGCCAGCCGCCGTGGGCCGGGGCCTGCGCGCCGTGCTCGCCAGCCCGATCCCCTACAACCAGCAGGCGATCGGGGTCGTGGCGGTGTTCTCGGCGGCCCGCCGGCCCTGGTCGCCAGAGGCCGAGCTGGCGATCATCGCCTTCACCGACCTGGCCGCGCTGCTCATCGCGAACACGATGCAGGGCGAGGAGCAGGGCGAGCTGGCCAAGCAGCTCCAGCAGGCCCTGGATGCGCGGGTCGTCATCGAGCAGGCCAAGGGTGCGCTGGTGGCCAGGGAGGGACTCACCCCGGTCGACGCGTTCGAGCGGCTCCGCACCCAGGCCCGCAGCGAGCGCCGCCGGGTCGCCGATGTGGCCGGGGAGCTGATCACCGCCCTGCAGCGCTCCTGAAGGTCCGGGACCTTCCGGGCCCCGGGGCCGGGCCACAGCGAGATCGGCATGGGCGTGGTCGCCGACGCGGTCCGCCGCCACGTCCTCGGAGGAGCAGGTGACGTTCGACTGACCTGACAGCCTCGCGCCGGTCGCGTGCAGGGTAACTATTTTCTCGCTCCAGCCTCGTCCGGCTGGGCCCGCCCGCGGGTCGTATCTGCTCGACGGCGCAGCTCAGGGGTCTCCCTGGGGTCCGGCGAGCACAGAGCTACGTAGCTGCGTAGCCAAAACGAGGCTCTTGAGTGCCTCAGTCATATCGGTCAAGTTTCGCTATCGTCACTACCAACTCGATGGTGCCCGTGAGCGAGCTCGTCATACCGAAACCAAGGCTCGACGTCCCTTCCCGTTCCCGACGGCCCGGTCCGCCCCGCCGGGCCGCGGGTCCCCGGGCGCTGCCAGGGCTGGCCGCCGGCCCGGGCGACCGGGAGCCCCCGAGGCGCACGGAGGCGCCTCGGGGGCCTGACCACAATCACCGTCCATGAGACCGGAGGTGATCCAGAGCAGGGCCAGACCACGCCACCCTGCTGCACGAAGCCCGAGCCCACGGCCTGCCCGGCCCCAGCGAGGGGGCTCGCCGCGGCTGTTGTCGACAGGGCCCGCCGTCCTTGTGGTCGTGTCCCTGGCCGTGGGGCTGGCGATCGGCGGCTGGATCGGCTCCGGCGTGCCGCGGGCCACGTCCACCGCCACCACGGTGTCCCTGCCCCTCGTGCTCCCCGCACCCGCCCCCTCGGCCGGACCGGCGCCGCTGCCCTCGTGCCAGGCCGCCATCCAGAGCGCGGACGAAGTGATCTCGTACCTGATCGGCGAGATCCGCGACCGCCGCCTGGAGGTCGCGCTCAAGCGGTACGTGGCCACCGCCTACACCTGCCGGAAGGAGAACCCGTGAAACGACTCCAGCTCGTGCTCGTCCCGCTCGTCCTGCTCCTCTGGCTCGCGCTGCCGGCCCGGGCCGGGCAGACGCTCTCCTCCACGCCGACCTGCCAAGGGATCTCGGTCAACGGCACGAGCTTCCCGGAGCCGGTCGTGCTGCTGATGGTCAGGGACGTGCGCAGCGGCAAGGTGCTCGCCGGCCCGGTGCAGACGACGACCGCGCGGGACGGCTCGTTCCGGGCGTCCCTCCGGGTCGACCTCACCGGCCGGACGATGGTCGAGGTGACAGCCTGGAGGAAGACCGGGACGACGGTGGTCCTGACCGCCCGTGAGCTGGTGAACCGCCCCTGCGTGACCGCCGCGGCCCAGGAGAGCGGGCTGACGGCGCTGCCCAGGACCGGCGTGCCGCGGACGGCCGTGCTGCTGGTCGGGCTCGGCCTGCTCGGGCTGGGCGCCGCCCTGTGCCACGCGGTCCGCTACCGGGGCAGGCACAGCGCCGCGCTGGCGTTCCCCTTCAGCGGTCCGCCCCGGCGAGCCGGACGGGCCGGCAAGGGCCGCATTCCCTGGCGGCGCCGCTTCTGACCGCCGCCAGCCCCGGCTGGGCCGCGCCCTGCGGGAGGGGCGCGGCCCTCCGTGGGGCCGGGCCCGTGGGGCCGGGGCCGGATCGCCCGGGCGGGGTGGTGGGCAGGGTCGGATCGCCGGATCGCCGGGCCCGTGGGGCCGGGCTCGTGGGTGGCGTCAGGCCGGGTAGACGGTCACCTCGGTCGCCTTGACGGACGCCCACACCCGACCGCCGTCGGCCAGGTGCAGCTCGGCCGCCGCGGCCGGGGTGACCTCGGCCACCAGCGGCGCCGGACCGCGGACCAGGACCCGGACCCGGTCGCCGACGATCTCCAGCACCTCGGACCGGCCCGTCCAGACGTTGCGCGGCGAGCCCTCGGGCGGCCGGCGGTGCAGGGCCACCGCCCTGGGGTGGACCACGGCGAACACCTCGCCGTCTCCCCCGTCGGTGCTCACCAGGGCATGGCCGCCCGGCAGTTCGACCCGCCCGCGGCTCGCCGTGCCCCGGAACAGGTTGAGGCCGACCAGGTCGGCGACGTAGCGGGAGCGCGGCCGGGCGGCTACCTGGGCCGGCGTGCCGTCCTGGCTGACCCGGCCCTGCTCGATCACGACCAGCCGGTCGGCCATGGTCATCGCTTCCATCGGGTCGTGGGTGACGAGCAGGCGGGTGCCCTCGTAGGAGGCGAGGTGGCGGCGGAGCTCGTGCCGAAGCTCGGTCCGGGCGCCGGCGTCCAGGGCGGCCAGCGGCTCGTCGAGCAGGAGCAGGCGGGGGCCGGTCGCCAGGGCCCTGGCGAGGGCCACCCGCTGCGCCTGCCCGCCGGACAGGGCGCGGGGCCGGGCCCCGGCCCGGTCCCGGAGGCCGACCCGGTCCAGCCAGCCAGCCGCCCGCTCGCGCGCCTCGCGCTTGGCCACGCCCCTGGCCCGCAGCCCGAAGGCGACGTTCTCGAGCACCGAGAGGTGTGGGAAGAGCAGGTAGTCCTGGAACACGAAGCCAACCGGGCGGCGCTCGGTCGGCACCCGGATGCCGGCGCCCGGGTCGTCGAGGACGGCCCGGTCGAGCACCACCCGCCCCTCGGCCAGGGGAACCAGCCCGGCCAGGGCGCGCAGGAGCGTGGTCTTGCCGGCCCCGTTGGGGCCGAGGAGCACCACCAGCTCTCCGGTGGCCACCTCCAGTGCGGTGTCCAGGGAGAGGGTGCCGAGCTCGAGCCGGACCCGTGCCTCGAGGCTCATGCCGTCGGGAACCAGCGGTCCCGCAGGACGACCAGGACGACCAGGGAGACCGCCAGCAGCACCAGGCTGAGCGCGATGGCCGCGTCCGTGTCGCTCTCCAGGGCCAGGTAGACCGCGAGCGGCATGGTCTGGGTGGTGCCGGGCAGGTTGCCCGCGAAGGTGATCGTCGCGCCGAACTCGCCGAGCGCGCGCGCCCAGCAGAGCGCGGCGCCGGCCCCGAGCGAGGGGGCGACGATCGGCAGGGTGACCCGCCGGAAGCTGGTCCAGCGCCCGGCCCCGAGGGTGGCGGCCGCGTCCTCGAAGCGGCGGTCCATCGCCCGCAGCCCGGCCTCGGTGGTGATGACCAGGAACGGCATGGCTACGAACGCCTCGGCGAGCACCGCCCCGAGGGTGGTGAACGGCAGCGTCAACCCGAAGGTCCGCTCCAGCCAGGCCCCGGCCAGACCCTTGCGGCCGAACGCGAGCAGCAGCGCCACCCCACCCACCACCGGCGGCAGCACCATCGGCAGGGTGGTGAGCGCGCGCACCAGGTTCTTGCCCTGGAACTCCGAGCGCGCGAGCACGAACGCCAGCGGCACGCCGATCACCGCCGACAGCGCGAGCGCGCCGACCGAGCAGACCAGCGACAGCCGCAGGGCCAGAAGCACCCCGGGGCTGATCAGCTCCTGGCCGATGCTGGTCCAGGGCGCCTCGCGGACCAGGCCGGCCAGGGGGAGGAGCAGGAAGGCGACTGCCATGGCGGCCAGGGCCGCTAACGGAGCAGGCGTGCGCTGCTTGCGGCTGGTCACTCGGGCGGGAGGAACCCGGCGTCCTTCAGGAACGCCTGTCCGGCGCCCGAGGCCACGTGGTCGACCCATGCCTGCGCCAGCTGCTGGTTCTTGCTGGCCTTGACCACGGCGATGGGGTAGGTGGCGGTCACGTTCTGGTCGCTCGGGATCTCGACCCCCTCGACCTCGTCGCCCGCCGCCGTCACGTCGGTCGCGTAGACGATGCCGGCGTCGGCCGAGCCGAGGGCGACCTTGTTGACGACCCCCTTGACGTTGTCCTCGAGCGACTTCGGCTTGACCGTGACGCCCTGCTTGGCGAGCGCCTCGGCGGCGTACCTGCCAGCGGGCACCTCCGGCCCGGCCAGCACCACGATGAGGTCCTTCCTGGCCAGGTCGCCGAGCGACCTGATCTCCTTGGGGTTGCCCTTGGCCACCACGATCTCGAGCACGTTCTGGGCGAACACCCTCGGGGCGCCCACCAGGTCGGCGACCTTGGTCATGTTCTTCTGGTCGGCCGAGGCGAACACGTCGGCCGGCGCTCCCTGCTGGATCTGGGTGGCCAGCGCCTGGCTGCCCGCGAAGTTGAAGGTCACCGAGACGCCCGGGTGCTCCTTCTGGAATCCGTCCCTGGTCGCCTCGAACGCCTTGGTGAGGGAGGCGGCCGCGAACACCGTCAGCTTGCTGCTGCTCGCCCGCCCGCCCGAGCCGCTGCCCGGCTGGTCGTTGCCGCCGCAGGCAGCGGCCAGCAGGGCGACGAGCAGCAGCAGGGCGGGGACGCGCGCGCGCCGGTGCATGCTGGCTCCTCAGCTCGGGATGGGCAGTTCGATCACGACGTTGGTGGCCTTGACCGCGGCGACGGCGAGCACGCCCGGGGCCAGGCCGAGCTCGTCGGCGGCCTCCCGGGTCATGAGGGAGACGACCCGGTACTGCCCGGCCTGCACCTCCACCTGGGCGGCGACGGTGTCCTTGACGACGCGGGTGACGATGCCGGCGAACCGGTTGCGGGCCGACTGGGCCGAGATGCCCTCGGGCTCGTGCGCCGGGGCCAGCGTGGCCACGAAGCGGGCGAGGTCGGCGCCGTCGATCAGGCGCTGCCCGCCCGTGCTGCGCCGGGTCGCCAGGCGGCCCGAGTCGGCCCAGCGCCGGACGGTGTCGACGCTGACGCCGAGCAGCTCCGCCGCCTGGCCGATCCGGTAGCTCGCCATGGCGAGGATGATCGACCCTTCGACGCGCAGAAGCAAGAGATCTGGGGTCAATGCTTGCATCTGCCAGCTCCACGACACGCCGAGGGCCCACCTCTTCGTGCGCCCAGGCTCCTGCTGCGCCCGTGGCTACCGGCTCGGGCGAGGTCGCCCGGCCGGCTCGGCGATGGCCGCGATCCGGTCGAGGCTGGGGGGGTGGGTGCGCAGCAGGGCACGCATCCCCCGGGTCCTCGGCGCGCGCAGCTCGGCCGGCACGAAGAGCTGCAGGACGCGGGTGAGGCCGGCACCGAAGCCGAGCTCCACCGCGTGCCGGTCGGCCGCGTACTCGGACGCCCGCGACAGCGCGGCCTGCAGGACCCGCGAGACCCGCACCGAGACCCAGAGCGGCAGCCAGAAGACCCCCAGCGCCACGACCACGACCACGCCCGCAGCCACCAGGACGCCGACGACCACCAGCACGCCCAGGATGCCGAGGGCGCCGTCGACGCCGCCGCCCGAGACCCGGCCGGCGCGAGCCCGGAGCCGGGAGAAGACCCTGGTCATCGACCGGGTGATCCGCCGGGCCCTGCGCAGGCACCAGTCGGCGGCCATGAACGGCAGCAGGTACCACCAGCCGAGGCCGGTGGCCAGCGGGTGGAGGTCCCGGTGGTGGCCGAGCTCGTGGGCCATCACCGCTTCCAGCATGTCGTCGGCAAGGCCCAGGGCGACCCGGGTCACGGCCACGAAGTGGCCGCCGAGCGCGAAGGCGTTGACCAGCTCGCTGGGCTCGATGCGCAGGCGGTAGCGGGACGGGTCGGTGCCGGCCCGGGCGCAGACGTCCGCCCAGATGGGGGAGAGCCGGGACAGCTCGGTCGGGGTCGGCCGCCGGATGCCGAACAGCAGCCGACCGACGCCCTCCTCGACCGGGCGGACGAGCATCAGCCCGGCGCTCGCGGTCCAGACCAGCGACGTGACGATGAGACCGGACCACGTGCTCCCGAGCACGAACCTGCCAAGCGCCAGCCCGACCGGGGCGACCAGGATGTGCGAGAAGGCCCAGATCCCCGCGACGAGTGAGAACATCCCGAGCGAGGTCCGGGTGACCCCGCCGGCGGTCCCTGCCGGCTGTGCCGGGACGGCGCGCGTGCCGGCGGCCCTGGCTGGCCTCGGGTTGGAGTTGGGCGGCATCGGTCGGCGGTGTCCCGTCGTGCTGGGCGGCACCGGCGCTGCCCCGGCCCGCGGCTGAGGACGCCAGTCTGCCAGGAAAGCGACGAGCGGGCGCGCTGGCCGAGGCGCACGCCGTCACCGGGCGCCGCTACGCTTCGATGGCACCCGACCCGGGAGGAGGTCTTGAAAAGGGTTGATGAGAGGGGGCTTGAGAGGAGCGAGGGGGGGCTTGAGAGGAGCGAGGGAGTCTTGAGAGGAGCGAGGGAGTCTTGAGAGGAGCTTCACCGGTGCCGCATGCGAGTCGTTACCGAGACGGCGTGACCGCCGCGCTGCCGCTGGCCGTGGCCGTGGTCCCGTTCGGGATGTCGTTCGGCGTGCTCGCCCGCTCTGCCGGCATGGGCCGGCTTGCCCCGGTGGTCATGTCGGCCACCACGTTCGCGGGCTCGGCCCAGTTCGCGGCCGCGTCCATCCTCGGCGCCGGTGGCGGGCTCGCCGCCGCGATCGTGGCCGCCGTGCTGCTGAACGTCCGCTACGGGCCGATCGGGCTCTCGGTCGCCGGCGTGCTGCGCGGCGGCCCGCTCGCCCGCTTCGTGCAGGCCCAGCTGGTCGTCGACGAGTCCTGGGCGGTGGCCAACCGCGGCGGCCGGTTCGACCGCAGGCTGCTGCTCGGCGCCGGCGCCGTCCTGTACGCGAGCTGGCTCCTCGGTACCGTGGCCGGCGTGCTGGCCGGCGACCTGCTCGGCGACCCCGAGCGCCTCGGGCTCGACGCCGCCTTCCCCGCGCTGTTCCTCGCCCTGCTGGTGCCCCAGCTCCGGGTGCGCGGCGACCGGTCGCAAGGGTCGGGGTCCGGGCCTTCCGGCGGGACCGCCCCGGCGGCCGGGCCGGTGGGGCCGACCGCCTGGCTCCGCTCGCACACCGCGCTGGTCGCGGCCGTGCTCGGCGCCGCGATCGCCATCTGCCTGGTCCTGGTCAGCCCTCCTGGGGTGCCGATCATCGCCGCCAGCGTCGCCTGCCTGGTCGGCGCCTGCCGCCCGACGACGGCGGCGGGTGCGACCCCGACCCGACGCGGGCAGGAGGAGCGGCCGTGACCAGGGCGGGCGCGACCCGGGCGGGGGCGCACCGGTGACCGGGGCGGGCGCGACCCGGAGGGCGCGGGCGGGGGCACCGGTGACCAGGGCGGGCGCGATCTGGACCGGGCGCGGGCGGGGGGTGCGCCGGTGACCGCCGCGTGGGCCATTGTGCTCGTCGTCGGGGTGGCGACGGTCGCGATCAAGGCGTCCGGCCCCGTGCTCCTCGGGGGGCGCGAGCTCCCGCCCCGCGTGCGGGGCGCGCTCGAGCAGCTCGCCCCGGCCCTGCTCGCCGCGCTGGTCGCGGTCGGGGTGTTCGCGAGCGGGCGCCGGCTGGTGCTCGACGCCCGCGTGGTCGGCCTGCTCGCGGCGGTCGTCGCCCTCCGCCTGCGCGCCCCGACCCTGGTGGTGGTGGCGGTCGCCGCCGTGGCGACCGCGCTCGTCCGCCTGGCCTGATCCCTGCCCGCCGGCTGCGTTTGGCCACCGGCCCGGTGGCTAGCCCTCCCGTGGCGTCGGAACGAGGGTTCCCGTGGGCTGCCCGCGTCGTCGGCGCCGGAGTGGGCCAACCTGTCCAGCGGCGACCGCGCCAGATGGGCGAAGCGGCTGTCGACAGGCGCCGCGCGGGCGCCGGAGGATCATTGCCGCGGGCGCCGCCGGACTCGCACGCCGGAAGCGCGCGATGCCGCTGTGAACCCGTGCGACGGCGGGCCCGAACGCACATCGAGGCGCTGGCAACGGAGCCGGCGCGGGAGGCGATGCGACACCGTGAAGGTTGACAGGCGCCCGGCGGGCGCGACCCCCGACAACGGCGCGAACGGGCTCCCGGCCCGCGCGGCGCCAAGCGATGAGGACGTGCTACGCGAGCGGACCAGCGCCTGGGACGCCGCGCTGTCCCAGCTCGAGGCGGCCGCCGACGTCCTCGGCCTGGACCAGGGCATGCGCGACCTGCTGGCCACGCCGAAGCGCGTCCTCATAGTGGCGGTGCCCGTCCGCCGGGACGACGGCCGGCTCGAGGTGTTCGAGGGGTACCGGGTCCACCACAACGTGACCCGTGGGCCGGCCAAGGGGGGCATCCGCTACCACCCGATGGTCTCCCTCGACGAGGTCAAGGCGCTCGCCATGTGGATGACGTGGAAGTGCGCGGTGGTGGGCATCCCGTTCGGCGGCGCCAAGGGCGGCGTGGTGGTCGACCCGGCCACCCTGTCCAAGGTCGAGCTCGAGCGCCTCACCCGCCGCTTCGCCGCGGAGCTGCTGCCGGTCATCGGTCCCGAGAAGGACATCCCCGCACCAGACGTCAACACCGACGACCAGATCATGGCCTGGTTCATGGACACGTTCTCGGTGAACCAGGGTTATTCGGTGCCCGGCGTAGTGACCGGCAAGCCGCTCGCGATCGGCGGCTCCGAGGGCCGCAGAGGGGCGACCGCCCTTGGCGTCATGTACAGCCTGTTCATGGCGCTCAAGGAGCGCGGCAGGCAGCCGTTGGACGTGACCGTCGCCATCCAGGGCTTCGGCAAGGTCGGCGCCGGCGTGGCCACGTTCCTCCACGACGCCGGGTGCACCGTGGTGGCGGTCTCCGACGTCCGGGGCGGGGTCTACAACCGCCGCGGGCTGAACCCGCAGGCGCTCGTCAGGCACCGGCGCGCCACCGGCTCGAACACCGTCGCGACCTTCCCGGGCGGCGACCGCATCACCAACGAGGAGCTGCTCGCGCTCGACGTGGACGTGCTGATTCCCGCTGCACTCGAGGGCGTGATCCGGGCCGACAACGTCGACTCGGTGAAGGCGGACATCATCGTGGAGGCCGCCAACGGGCCCACCACGCCCTCGGCCGACAAGGTGCTCGACGACCGCGGTTGCCTGGTCGTGCCCGACGTGCTTGCCAACGCGGGCGGGGTCACCGTCTCCTACTTCGAGTGGGTGCAGGACATCCAGGCCTACTTCTGGTCCGAGGACGAGGTGAACCACCGCATGCGCCAGATCATGGAGCATGCCTACGCGCAGGTGGCCGACCTCGCCGCGGAGCAGCATCTCAGCATGCGTCAGGCCGCTCAGGTCATCGGCGTGGGCCGGGTGGCCGACGCCCACCGCACCCGCGGCCTGTTCCCCTGACCCGGGCCGCACGACGACCCCTGACCCGGGCCGCACGACGACCCTGACCCGGGCCGCACAACGAGAGGCCCGCCGTGCAGGGCGGGCCTCTCGCGTGCAACCGCCGCGGTCGAGGGGGTCGTGCGGCGGAAATCGGACGGCTGCTACCCGCCCGGCCGGCCGTAGCCGGCGATGTTCGGCAACGAGGCGGACTGGATCCTGACGACATCGCCCGTGTGGGTGGCCGAGATCTGCTTGCCGCCCCCGACGTACATGGAGACGTGGGAGATCGGGCTGTAGCGGAAGATCAGGTCACCCGGCTTGAGGTTGCCGGCGGACACGCGCATGGTGACCCCGTACTGGCTGCGGCTCGAGTGGGGGAGCCCGACGCCGGCCTGGGCCCAGGCCGCCATCGTGAACCCCGAGCAGTCGAAGGCGTCCGGACCGGAGGCGCCCCACTGGTAGGGCTTGCCGAGCTGCCTGTAGGCCCAGCGGATGACCGCGCTGACCGAGCCGCTGACCGGCGGCGGGGTGGGGCTCTGCTGCAGGCCGCCCGTCCTGACCGCCTTCTGGGAAGGGGCGGCCCGGCGGTTGAGCGCGGCGATCCGGGCCCGGTTGGCCGCCCGCATCTGGTTGAGCAGGCGCTCGGCCCGGTCGACCGCCCGGTCCACCTCGGTCTTCTTGCCTCGCAGGCGGGTTACCTCGGCAGCCTGCTGGGCCTCGACCGACCTCAGCACAGCGCGGCTCGCGTCGAGCGAGCGCCTGGCCGCCTTCAGCGAGGTGACCAGCTCGGTGCTCTGCTGGGCGAGGAGCTCCAGGGACTGCATCCGCTCGACCGCGCTGCTGGGGTCGCCAGTGGTCAGGACGGCGGCCAGCTCGCTGCCCGGGCCGTTGACATAGGCGTTGGTAGCCTGGGCGGCGATCCGTGCCTGCAGGTCGTCGTAGCTACGCTGGGCGGCCTGCGCCTGGCGCTGGACAGCGGCCAGCTTCGCGCGCGTGCGCCCGAGGGCGAGGCTCTGCTCGAGGTAGTCCTCAACGAGCTGGTCCGCCTGCTGGTTCAGCCGGTCGAGCTGGCTGTTGAGGTCGGCGGTGCTGGTGGGGTCGGCGTGGGCCACGCCGGAGCCTGCGACGGGGAGCAGCGCCAACGGGAGGACGATCGCCGCGAGCAGCATGACGCGCAGCCCACGGCGTGGCCCTCGGCGGTTGGGGGACCGTCGAGCACGTAACGGCAAGCCCGGCTCCTTTCCTCAGGCCTGCGGGACGACGGCGAGCTTCTGGGGGGAAGGGGGGGCCTCGCCTCCGGTGGGAACCGGAGAACCGTCTGCCGCCGAGCATGCACTGGCTACGGCGTTCCCGCTCCCGCGCGGCCGCGGGACTTGGCTCACTAACCGACTGTGACGAAACGTGGCTGTCAGGTAACCAATTCGTGATCAATCGCGCGGGAGGTTACCGCTCTGCGACCCGTGTGCCAAATCTGGTGGTCATGGCCGCCAAGGTCGACGAACCGGAGTTGCCCCGCCCCAGATGTGGGGTTATGGTGACGCTCCACCACAACATCTTGCGACTTCGCCGAGCATGTGCCCCGCCTGCGCGCGTCGGCGGCTGCGGAGAAGTACCGACGCCCTACCTAGGGAGGAGCCTGATCCATGGCCGACGCGACGCCGGTGCCGGCACCGTTGGCGGACCGGGACCGGGCCGTCCTCGCCTTCGAACGGCAGTGGTGGAAGTATGCCGGTGCCAAGGAAGAGGCCATCAGGCGCGAATTCGGCATGAGCCCGACCGCGTACTATCAGCTGCTCACCAGGCTCATCGACGACCCGGCGGCGCTGGCGGCTGACCCGATGCTGGTGAAGCGGTTGCAGCGCCAGCGTGCGGCCCGGTGCCGCCAGCGCGGCTCCCGTACCCTCGGGGCGCAAGGCCCAGGCTCCTACAGCTGAGGCCCGTCCGGCCTGCCGAGTACCTTGACCATGGCACCGGCGCCGACCATGGCACAGGCGCCTTTTGGCCGTGGCGGCGGCGGGATCCGCCCGACCATGGCGCCGGCGCTGTTGGGGGGCCGTGGGGGGAGCGAGGAGCTTGCCGGGACCGCGGCTCCCCCAGCACGATGGCGCAGGCGCTGTTGGGGGGCCGTGGGGGGAGCGAGCTCCCCCCACATCGAACCAGGGACTACCGGTCGACGAGGTGCCAGCACTAGCTAACAGACACGCCTTACCAGCCAGCACTAGCTAACAGACACGCCTTACCAGGGAGGGTTCAGGTTGCGACCCGGTCCGACCGCTCGAGCGGCGGCGGTGCTCGTGGTGTTCCTCGGGCTGTTCTGGGGGATCGACCGCTTCCTGGGCGGTGACGGCGGCCCCGAGGCCGCCGGGACGAGCCGCCGGACGGCCGCCGCCACCCCCGCGTCCACCGCTGCGCCGGCCAGCACCGCCAAGCCCACCACGACCGGCGGGCCGGCGACCACGGCCGGGCCGACCACCACCGCGACGCCCACGACCACCGCGCCGCCGGCGACCCAGCCCACCGTCCGGCCCGCCAGCGGGGTGAGCGTCCAGGTCCTCAACGGGACCTTCAAGGACGGCCAGGCCCGCAAGGTGGCCGACATGCTCCGGGACGCCGGCTACGACGTGATCGCGACCCAGGCCGCGCTGGGCGACTATCCCGTGTCCCGCGTCTACTACAGCGAGGGACACCTGGACGACGCCCTGGCCCTGCAGAAGCGCTTCCCGGCCTTCCAGATCGTCCTCCCGGCCTCGGAGTCGGGCACCGGGCTGTCGTCAAAGGTCGACCTGTCCGCCGTGGTGGGCCGGAACTTCGGGTGAGCACCACCGGCGCTTGACCGGGCGCTAGCCGTCGCCCGGCCGGTCGGCGCCGGCGTGGCGCAGGCCGGACAGGTCCTTGCGCTGGCTGGTGAACCAGTCCTGGGGCGGCAGGGCGCTGGCGCCCTCGCGCAGCCGCCTGGCGCGCTCGGCCCGCTCGTCGGCCGGCATGGCCAGCCCGGTCGCCAGGGCCTCGGCCAGCTCATTGGTGTCGAACGGGTTGACCAGCAGCGCTCCATCGGCGAGGTCGTCGGCCGCGCCCGCGTTGCGGGACAGGATCAGCACGGCGTCGCGCTCGCTCACCGACGGGCCCTCCTTGGCGACCAGGTTCATCCCGTCCCAGACCGGGTTGACGACCAGCACGTCGGCCAGGGCCAGGGCGGCCAGCGCCCGCGGGTAGTTGTCGCGCAGCTCGAGCACGACCGGCTCCCAGGTCCTGGTCCGGTAGCGCTCGTTGATCGCCTCGGCCGCCTGCTTCACCTCGGCCGTGTAGGACTGGTACTCGGGCAGGTCCCGGCGCGACGCGTAGGCGAGCACGTAGTGGACCACCCGCTGGCGCATCCTGGGGTTGCGGTCGAGGAAGATCGAGAAGCCCTCCAGGCCGCGAAGGATGTTCTTGGACAGCTCCATGCGGTCGACCCGGACCACGAGCCTGCGCCGGTTGGCCAGCTCCCGCACGAACCGGCGCTGGACCTGGGCCTCGCGGTCGGCAGCCAGGGCACGCAGGTTGTCGCCGTCGACCCCGAGCGGGTAGGCGCGCACGTGCACCTCGCGTCCGTCGCGCGACCGTACCGTGTCGCGCTCCCGGTTGACCTGGTAGCCGGCGTCCTGGCAGCAGCGCAGGAAGTTGCGGGACCAGCGGGGCACCAGGAAACCGAGCAGGTCGGCCCCGAGCATGCCCTTGAGCAGCTCGGCCCCGACCGCGTTGGGCAGCATCGCGAAGTACCCCGGGTCGGCCCAGGGGCAGTGGGTGAAGTGGGCGATGCCCAGGTCGCCGCGTCGCTCGCGCAGCATCGCCGGGGCCAGCGCGAGATGGTAGTCCTGCAGGAAGACGTCGCCGCCCTGGTCCACCTCCTGGTCGCAGGCGGCCGCGAAGGCCTGGTTGACGTCTTGGTAGTTCTTCCAGGCGAGCCGGAAGCTGCGGTCGAAGCGGGGGTGGCGGGGCACGTCGAACAGGTAGTGCTGCAGGAACCAGATGGTGCGGTTGGAGACGCGGTTGTAGTAGGCCTGGTACTCCCGCGGGTCGATCACCAGGCTGCGGAGCTGGACCGGGCCCTGCGGGAGGTCGACCCGGCGGCGGTTGCCGGTCCGCCCCGCCCGCCTCGCGGCGACACGGTCCCCCTCGCTGATGGCGGCGGCCACCCAGGTGCCGCCCTGGCCGGCGAGGGCGGGACCGAGCGCGGCGACCATGCCGCCGGCGCCCCGTCCCGAGGAGAGGTTGCCGTCTTCGTCGAGCTCGAACTGGACGGGACCGCGGTTGGATGCGACGACGAGCTCTGCCATGTGAAGCTGCCTTTCCCGTGGGTGGGCCGTCGGCTTTGGTGGGTATGCTGGTGGCGTCCCTGTGCGGCACCGAGCCGGGCGCTCAGATGGTAGTGGGGCCTCCTCTCCGCCCCGGGTCGCCCCGCCATGACGGGACGAGGAGTGCCAGCGATGACCCAGGGCACCGACGAGCTGCCCCGCACGACCCTGCTGGAGCCGCCGAAGCGGATATCAGCCTACGACCGCTTCGTCCGCTTCGGTATCGGTGCCTGGGCCGGCATCGGGATCATCCTGCTCGGCTGGCTGTTCCTGCGCATGCTCGGCTTCGCCAGCGTCCTCCTTCCCCCTCTGCTGATCGCGCTCGTGGTTGTGTACCTCCTGAACCCGTTGGTCAGCGCGCTGGAGCGCCGGGGCATGCCCAGGGTGGCCGGAGCCAGCATCGTCTACCTGCTGTTCCTGGCCATCGTGGCGCTGCTGGTCTCGCTCCTGGTGCCGGTCATCACCCGCCAGGTGGTGGCCATGGCCGCCGACTTCCCGCAGTACACCCGGGACGCCCAAGCGCAGGTCGAGCGCCTGGGCCGGCGCTTCGGCCAGCGCTGGGAGGTCAACCTCGACGCCGACCGGGTGCAGGCATGGCTCACCCAGAGCGGCAACCAGCAGGCGGTCACCAGGTACGTGACCGGCCTGCGCACGGTCACGTCCTCGCTGCTGCACGGGCTGGTGCTGTTCGTCATCGGGCCGATCATGGCCTTCTACCTGCTGGTCGACCTGCCCCGGCTGCGGAGGGGGGCGCTCGCGATGATCCCGCCCCACCGGCGCGACGAGCTCCGCGACCTGTTCGACCGGATCGGCAAGGCGGTGGGCGGGTTCTTCCGGGGCCAGCTCCTGGTCGCGCTGTTCGTGGGGGTCGCCTCGAGCGTCGCCCTGTACCTGATCCACCTGCCGTTCTGGCTCCTGGTAGGGATCGTGGCCGGCGTGTTCAACCTGGTGCCCCTGGTCGGCCCGTTCATCGGCGGCGTCTTGGCCGTGGTGATCGCCCTGGTCAGCGGCAGGCCGCTCACGGCGCTGTGGGCCGCCGTCGCGCTCACGGTCGTCCAGCAGATCGACAACCACCTGATCTCGCCGAACGTGATGTCGCGCACCGTCCAGCTCCACCCCGTCGTGGTGATGCTCGGCCTGCTGCTCGGCGCCACCTTCGGCGGCCTGTTCGGCATGCTCGTGGTGGTCCCGCTGATCGCGGTGGCCAAGATCCTGTTCCTGTTCCTCTGGTCGCGTTACGTCAGCTACGGGGACGAGCTGACCAGGAACGAGGGCCCTGGGTAGGCAACGCGCAGTCTCGTCCCACGGCCCCAAGAGCGCCTGTGCCGTGCTCGGGCTGACGGTAACGGGACCTGGGAGGCCACTGGACAAGGGCCGTTCCTGCCCGTGCCGGGCTGCAACACCGCAGCTCAGGGGGTCGCAAATCAGGTCGCCTGCGGGCTTTCAGTGGCCTCCTGGCCGGTGCTCCGCTGGCGGCGGGCGAGCAGGGCGCGGACCGCCTCGGCCCAGCCGTCCTGGGCCGGCCCGGGGGTGGCGATGGCCGGGGCCGGGGCCGGCCCTCCGGGAGGGCCGGGCGCGGGCAGCTCGCCTGCCGCCCAGGCGCCGTTGGCGACCAGGAACATCGCGCCGGTCACGCCGGCCAGCTCCAGGTCGCTCGGGGAGTCGCCGATGGCAGCGGCCTGGTGGGCGGCGAGCCCGCGCCGGGCCAGGTAGGCGGCGGCGGTGCGCGCCTTGGTCACCCCGGCCGGCGCGAGATGGTAGGCGTGGCTGATGCCCGTGCCGAGGTGCGGGTAGGACCCGCGCAGGCGCCCGTTGTCGAGCAGCCTGGCCCAGCCGAAGCCGGCACCGGCCAGGACCGCGTCCGCCTCGGCCACCTCGACCTGGCCGCGGAGCAGGGCGGTGCCCTGGCGCCCCTCGTGCCAGGGCGTGTGTGGCTCGAGCCGGCCCTCGAACGCGTCGAGCAGCCCGGCCAGGGCGCCCGAGCGCTCGATGGCCTCGGCGGGGGTGGCACCCAGCGTCCGGGGCGCCTCGCCCCACTGCAGCTCGGTCGTGCGGCCGAGCAGCAGCACGGCGCCGACCTCGCCGACCGCGTCGCGCAGGCCGAGCAGGCGGGACGCCTCGCGGAGCTGGAGCGCGGTGCGGCCCGACACCAGCACGACCTCGAGGCCGGCCCGCCCGGCCTCGACCAGGGCCTCGGCCGCGGCCAGGGTCGGGCTGCCGTCGTAGCCGGCGAGCAGGGAGCCTCCCCGCCCGACGAGGGTGCCGTCGACGTCGGAGAACAGCACCACCGGGTCGAGCCGGTCCAGGACCGGGCCGGCCTCGGCGAGGGGCAGCACGGGCACGTCAGGCGCTCGAGCCGGCGGCCAGCGCGTCCCGCCGCCGCCGGTAGCTGTCGAGGGTGGCGATGGGCGGTCGCTGCAAGGTGGTGATCTCCTGCGGCTCGATGTGGTACTCGCGCAGGCGGTTGGCGAACTGGAACAGGGTGGTCGACCAGGCGTCGGGCACCACTCTGCCCTCGTCGGCGAGGCGGGCCAGGGCGGCCTGGAGGATGCCGAAGCTCATCCGCGACAGCGCCTGCACGTCCTGGTTGCGGTGGACCCGGCGCTCCAGGTCGACCTGGGCGATCGCGTCGACTCCGGCGTGACGGGCGATGTCGATCAGCAGGCCCAGCTCGACGCCGTAGCCGGAGAACACGGGGACCTGCTCGAGCACCTCCCGGCGCCCGGCGTACTCGCCCGAGAGCGGCTGCACCAGGCCGGCGAGCTGGGGCCAGAACAGGTTGAGGACGGGCCGCGCGAGCAGCTCGGTGACGCGCCCGCCGCCGGTGGCCCGCAGTGCGTTGCGCTCGCGGATGGGGCGCTCGTAGAACGCCTTCACGTAGACGATGCCGGGGTCGGTGAACAGTGGTCCGAGCAGCCCGTAGACGAAGCGGGGATGGATGTTGCGGATGTCAGCGTCGATCCAGCAGATGAGGTCGCCGTGGCAGACGTGCAGGCTCTTCCAGAGCCCCTCGCCCTTGCCGGACCCCGGCCCCTCCTCTGGCAGCACGTCGCCCTCGCAGTGGACGACCGCGCCCTCGGACTGGGCGATGGCGACCGTGCCGTCGCTCGACCCGCCGTCGACGACCACGATCTCGTCGACCAGGCGGGAGCGCTCGAGCAGCGACCGCCGCAGGACCCGGACGATCTGGCCGATGGTGGCTGCCTCGTTGCGGGCGGGCAGGCAGACCGAGACCGTGGTCGCGGACCGCTCCCGCGCCTCCCGCAGCGCGGCGAGCGGCTCGAACTGGCTGTAGTGGAAGGTCCGGTTGCCGAACCATTCCCAGGTGTCGAGCTGAGACATCCTCTCTCCCGGTCGCGTTTCCCGTCGACCGCCCGACATACCCAGACAGGAGCCGGAGGCTAACGCTTCGCTCCTCGAGCCCCAGATCCCGCGCAGCCGCCGGCGTTGACGCCTCCGAGCCTGCCAGGGCAAGCTGGAAAGGACAACTGAACATGGCGACGCATCAAGAGGGGTGGAGGGACCGGCCCGACGAAGCCCCGGCAACCTCCCCGATCCGGTCACCGGACGGGGAAGGTGCCACGTCCGACCCCGTTGCCCGCGGGGAAAGATGCGCGAGCGGTCCGGGTGACCGCGGCGCGAGGCGATCGCCTACGAGCCCACGGAGGTCACCTGCATGGCCCGAGTCCCGCACGACCGTCCCGACCCCGCCACCGCCGTGGTGCTGCGCTGTCGCGGCTGCGGCACGCCATACCCGCCCGAGCTCCGCTACGCCTGCCCCAACTGCCTCGGCCCCCTCGACGTCGAGTACGACCACGACGGGCTGGCGGCAGCGCTGGACCGGGACAGGATCGAGGCCGGTCCGCGCTCGATCTGGCGCTACCGGGCGGCCCTGCCCTCCCGGCCCGGCAGCGGCGACCTCGCCCCCGGCCTCACCCCGCTGGTGCCGGCGCCCCGGCTCGCCGAGGCCCTGGGGATCCCCGGTGAGCTGTGGTGCAAGGACGACACCCGCAACCCGACCAACTCGTTCAAGGACCGGGTGGTCGCGGTCGCCGTGGCCAAGGCGCGCGAGTTCGGCCTGTCGACCGTGGCGTGCGCCTCCACCGGCAACCTGGCCGGGGCGACGGCAGCCGCCGCGGCCGCGCAGGGGCTGGACTGCGTGGTGGTGATCCCGGCCGACCTGGAAGCGGGCAAGATCGCCTCGGCGGCCGCCTTCGGGGCCACCGTGGTCGCGGTCGAGGGGTCCTATGACCACGCCAACCGGCTGTCCTCCCAGGCCGCCGAGGCGTTCGGCTGGGGGTTCGTCAACGTCAACCTGCGACCCTGGTACGCCGAGGGTTCAAAGACGGTCGGGCTGGAGGTGGCCGAGCAGCTCGGCTGGTCCCTGCCTGACCACGTGGTCGTCCCGATCGCCTCGGGCGCGCTGCTGACAAAGGTGCACCAGGGGTTCGGCGTGCTGGCAGCGGCCGGCCTGGTCGAGGCGACCCCGGTGCGGGTCCACGGCGCCCAGTCAGACGGCTGCGCGCCGGTCGCGACCGCGTTCGGCGAGGGTCGCGACGACGTCCTGCCGGTGCGGCCGAGCGGGATCGTGAAGTCGCTCGCCATCGGCGACCCGGCCGACGGGGTGGAGGCGCTCGAGGTGGTCCGCTCGACCGGCGGGCGCGTCGAGGCGGTCACCGACGAGCAGGTCATCGACGCCATCGAGCTGCTCGCCCGCACCACCGGCATCTTCGGCGAGACGGCGGTCGGGGTGACCGTGGCCACCCTCGCGCGGCTGGCCGCCCGGGGCGCCTTCCAGCCTGGCGAGCGGGTGGTCGCCCTGATCACCGGGCACGGCCTGAAGACCAGGGAGGTGCTCGACGGGCGGGCGGGCGCGACCATCACGGTGCGCCCGAACATCGACGCGCTGGAGGCGGCCCTCGACCCCGTCCGGCCGGACCTGGTCGCGAGCGCCTGAACGGCCCCCCGGACGGCTGCTGGACGGCCCCTGGACGGCTTTGAACGGCCCCTGGACGGGCTGCTAGACGGCCCTATATTGGCCCGCTGCCCTCGCGTGGCCCCGCTCGGCCCGCTGGACGGCCCCCCCGCTCGCCCGCTGCATCGCCCCCCCGCAGGCCCGCTGGACGGCCCCCGCTCGGCCCCCGCTGGACGGCCCGTTGCGCGAGGTCGGGGAGAGCACCTTGACACTGTCATATGACACTGTCACAGTGTCGGCATGGAACCGACCGCTTCCTGGACGCTCGACGAGCTGACCCGCCGGGTCGGCGGCGCCCTCTCCGTCGACTACGACGGGCAGGCCAGTGGCCGTGTGCGCGACGTGCCCGACCAGCGGGTGATCCGCTGGTACACCACGCTCGGCCTGGTCGACCGGCCGGCCGCCATGCGCGGCCGCACCGCCCTGTACGGGCCGCGGCACCTGCGCCAGCTCGTCGCGATCAAGCGGCTGCAGGCCCGCGGCCTGTCGCTCGCCGACGTCCAGGTCGAGCTGGCCGGCGCCAGCGAGGCCGACCTCGAACAGATCGCCCGGGTCCCGCTCGCAGAACAGATCGCCCAGGTCCCGCTCGCACCGGCGTCCACGGCACCCGAGCCCGGAGGGCCGGAGCTCGCACGGCCCGATGCCGGCCCTCCCGTGCCCGAGGCGCCCGATGCCGGCCCTCCCGTGCCCGAGGCGCCCGATGCCGGCCCTCCCGTGCCCGAGGCGCCCGCTGCCGGCCGGCCCGCGTCCGAGGCGCCCGGGGCCACGGTGCCCACGTCCACGGTGGACGGGCAGGCGACGACCGGAGCACCGCCGGCGCAGACCGGGGGTGCCGGGCGGAGGTTCTGGGCGGCGGGACCGGCCGCTCCGCCCCCGGCGGCCCCGGCGCGCGGGGCGCTGGGGAGGGGTTCTTGGCGGCGACCGTCTCGGCCGCCCGTGCGGCCGGCCGCCCACCTCCAGGGGATCCGCCTGGGGGACGAGGCAACCCTGCTCATCGGCGTCCAGCGGCCGGTGGACGCCGCCGACGTGCGCGCCCTGCGCGCCGCCGCCCGGCCGCTGCTCGAGGCGCTGCACGCCCGAGGGCTGGCCGGTCCGGGCCACGAGCCCGGACCCGGCGGCCCGGACAACGAAAGGGAGCTCCCATGACGAGCCGCCTGCCACTGCTCACCGACGACGAGGTCGCCCACGACGTGCCCCCTGGCGGCGAGACCGGCATCGGGACGCTCACCACCAGGCGGGGCAACCTGCCCCTGGAAGCCCTTGACGTGGCCGCCGACATCGCCGGCCTGCTCGCCCGGGTCGTCCTGACCCAGACCTTCTCCAACCCCTGTCCCGAGCCGCTCGAGGCCACTTACGTCTTCCCCCTGCCCGACCGGGCCGCCGTCACCGAGTTCCGCATGGAGGTGGCCGGGCGGGTCGTCGAGGGTGTGCTGCAGGAGCGCGGCCAGGCCCGTGCCGCCTACGACCAGGCCGTCAGCGAGGGCCGCCGCGCCTCCATCGCCGAGGAGGAGCGGCCCGGCGTGTTCACCATACGGGTCGGCAACCTCATGCCCGGCGAGCGTGCAAGCATCCGGCTCGCCATGGCCGGGCCGCTGCCCTACGCGGACGGCGAGGCCACCTTCCGCTTCCCGCTGGTCGTGGCGCCACGCTACGTCCCAGGCGTGCCGCTGCCCGGCCAGCCAGCCGGCGACGGCACGGCGCTCGACACCGACGCCGTGCCCGATGCCTCCCGCATCACCCCGCCGGTGCTGCTGCCCGGGTTCCCCAACCCCATCCGCCTGTCGATCAGCGCGCAGGTCGACCCGGCCGGGCTGCCGCTCACCGCGCTCAGGTCGAGCCTGCACGCCGTGGTCGAGGACGAGCGGGACGGCGTGCGGGTCGTGCGGATCCATCCGGGGGAGCGCGCCGACCGCGACTTCGTCCTCCGCCTCGCCCTGGGCGACGGCGCGGTCGCCACGTCCCTGGCTGCCGTGCCGGACGAGCAGGGCGAGGCGGGCACGTTCGCCCTCACCCTGGTGCCGCCGGTGGCCCCCGCCACCGACCGTCCGCGCGACGTCGTGTTCGTGCTCGACCGGTCCGGCAGCATGGCCGGCTGGAAGATGGTGGCTGCCCGCCGGGCCATGGCCCGCATGGTCGACACGCTCACCGACCGCGACCGCTTCGCCGTGCTCGCCTTCGACAACGTGGTCGACAGCCCGGACGGGAGCGAGGACGGCCTCGGCCTGCGAGCCGCCACCGACCACAACCGGTTCCGGGCGGCGGAGTTCCTCATCCGCATCGACGCCCGGGGTGGCACCGAGATGGCCGGGGCTCTGCAGCAGGCGCTGGAACTGCTTGGCGCACCGCTCGAGGGTAGCCGTCCCGAGGCCCACGACCGCGTGCTCGTGCTGGTCACCGATGGGCAGGTGGCCAACGAGCACCAGCTGCTGCGGCTGGTGGCGGAGCGGATCGGGGAGGTGCGCGTGTTCACCGTCGGGATCGACACCGCGGTGAACGCCGGCTTCCTCCGGCGGCTCGCCGGCCTCGGCGGGGGCGCGTGCGAGCTGGTCGAGTCGGAGGACCGGCTCGACGCGGTGATGGGCCGCATCCACCGGCGCATCGGCACTCCCTTGCTGACCGAGTTGCGTGTCGAAGGCGCCGGGCTCCACGTCGACCCAGGCTCGCTCAGCCCCGGCCGCCTGCCCGACCTGTTCGCCGGCGTGCCGGTGGTGATCGGCGGGCGGTGGCGGGGCCGGCCCGAGGGCGCGGTCACCGTGCGTGGACGCGAGCCGTCCGGCCGCCCCTGGCAGGCGGAGGTGCGCGCCGGTCGGGGCGGGAGCCGCGCCCTCGCGCCGGTCTGGGCCAGGGCCCGGCTGCGCGACCTGGAGGACGCCTGGGTCGCCGGCCGCGCCGACGACCAGGACCTCGAGCGACAGATCGTGGAGACGTCGCTGCGGTTCGGCGTGCTCTGCCGCTTCACGGCCTTCGTAGCCGTCGACTCGGTCGTGGTCAGCGAGGGCGGGTGGGTGCGCAGGGTGATCCAGCCGGTCGACGCCCCGCAGGGCTGGGCCATGTTCGCCGGGCAGGCCGGGGTGCCAGCCCCGGCGCCCATGATGGCCAGGACCGCCAGGACGCCCGGCCTGCTGGCCGCGTCGGCCGAGATGGCGCCGGCTGCTGGCCGAGCGGCATGGCAGGCGATGAGCCCGGCCGTGCACCGCTGGCGGGCCGGCACCGCCGCCGAGGACGACGCCCAGCTCGGCGAGGCCGTGCAGCACGCCTACCGGCGCCGGGCCCTGGACCTGCACACGCTGCTCGCCGGTACCGGCACTGGCAGGGCCGAGCGAGCCGAGCGCCTTGCCGAGCTGCAGGCCGGCCTGTCCGCGCTGGTCGCCGACCTCGAGTCGGTCGCTGCGGCAACGACCAAGCTGCGGCCGCTCCGCGAGCTGCTGGCCGAGCTGGAGCGGGTGGTTGCCGGGCCTGCGCCGGCCGGCGCGGAGGCGGAGCTGGAGCGGCTGTGGGACCGGGCCCTGGCCGTCCTGGAGGCGTTCGCCCGCCCGGCAGGAGCGCGCAGGACCCGAGCGGCCCAGGCCCGGTCGCCCGAGCCGGGCCGGACCGCAGAGCAGGAGCGGGCCGAGCGGGCGCGCGACTTCTGGAAGCGCCGTCCGGTGTAGCGGCCACCGGGTGGCACGCCTCGTTCAGCACGCGCACTGCGTTTAGCACTCGCACTGCAAGAGTGCTAACATCCGCGGCAGCACGTCTGGCCGATCGGCCGGACATGAAAGGCAAGCCACCTAGAGGGAGGTAGCCAGCGCATGCCCAAGATCATCGCCTTCGAGGAGGACGCCCGGCGGTCGCTCGAGCGGGGCATGAACCAGCTCGCCGACGCCGTACGGGTGACGCTCGGGCCCCGGGGCCGGAACGTCGTCCTCGAGAAGAAGTGGGGCGCGCCGACGATCACCAACGACGGCGTCTCCATCGCCAAGGAGATCGAGCTCGAGGACCCCTACGAGAAGATCGGGGCTGAGCTCGTCAAGGAAGTCGCAAAGAAGACCGACGACATCGCCGGTGACGGCACCACCACCGCCACCGTGCTGGCGCAGTCACTGGTCCACGAGGGCCTGCGCAACGTGGCCGCCGGGGCCAACCCGATGAGCCTCAAGCGCGGCATCGAGAAGGCCGTCGACCTTGCCGTCGAGGCCATCAAGAACCAGGCCAAGGACGTCGAGACCCGCGACGAGATCGCCCACACGGCGACCATCTCGGCCGGCGACCCCGAGATCGGCGAGGTCATCGCCAAGGCGATGGACGTGGTCGGCAAGGAAGGCGTCATCACCGTCGAGGAGTCGAACACCTTCGGCATCGAGCTCGAGACGGTCGAGGGCATGCGGTTCGACAAGGGCTACATCTCGCCCTACTTCGTGACCGACCCCGAGCGCATGGAGGCCGTGCTCGACGACCCCTACATCCTGATCGCCAACCAGAAGATCTCGGCCGTCAAGGACCTCCTCCCGGTCCTCGAGAAGGTCATGCAGACCGGCAAGCCGGTCGTGATCATCGCCGAGGACGTCGACGGCGAGGCCCTGGCCACCCTGGTGGTCAACAAGATCCGCGGCACGTTCAAGAGCGTCGCGGTCAAGGCCCCCGGGTTCGGTGACCGGCGCAAGGCCATGCTGGGCGACATCGCGGTCCTCA
>DASYUT010000150.1 GCA_036000965.1 Actinomycetes bacterium | reverse complement strand
CCGTCAGCAGCTGGATCCCCTGCCCCCGGCCGGTGGTGGCCAGCTGCGGCAGCTTCTTGATCGCGGCGCAGTTGCCGGCCTCGTCCAGGCAGACGAACAGCCGCGGGTTGAGCATCCCGTCGGGTTGGGCGGCGGCCAGCTCCTCGGCCTTGAGGATGACGACGGAGACGAGCAGCTCGAACAGGGGCCGCAGCCGCTCCTGCTCGCTGGCCGGCGCGTACAGGTACAGGGTGTTGTTCGGCTGCTGGAGGAGGGCGTCCAGGTCGAGGTCGCAGCCCTCGGCCGAGGCGGCGATGGTGGGGTCGCCGAACACGTCCAGCAGCGTCTCGGCGGTGCCGTAGACGCTGCCCATGGTGTTGTCGGGGCGGCTGGTGCAGGCCGCCCAGGCATCCAGGGCCTGCTGGTTGCCGATCTCCATCAGCGCGGTCGCGACGTCGTCGACGTCTTGGACGTCCACCCACCGGGCGACGTCGGCCATGCTTCGCCCCGTGCCCGCCGCCGCGAACAGCAGGACCGAGAGGAGCTTGGCCCCCAGCAGCTGCCAGTAGTTGGCGTCGTCGGCCTTGTGGCCTTGGACGTCGGCGGCATCGGCCAACATGCGACCGACGCGCTTGGCCTTGGCGTAGCTGCCGCAGTACGCCAGCGGGGTCCACTGCGCCCCCGGGACGCCGGACAGGCCGAGGGGGTCGTAGACCCACACCTCCCCCAGCCGGGCCCGGTGGGCCAGGGTCGCGCGCAGCACGTCGGGTTTGATCGAGGTCGCCACCAGCGGCCCGGCCCACTCGAGGATCGCCGGGATGACCAGGGCGTGTGTCTTGTAGCTCCCGGGGGGGCCGAAGGCCAGGACGGAGTGGCACTGCTCGACCGCGAGCAGGACCCGGCCGGTGAGGCGGTCGCGGCGGCCGAGGATGATCCGCCCGGGGCGGGGGTGGGTGACGAGCAGGTGGCGGAGCTGCCACAGGCTGGCCCACCTGGCGCCTCGCTGCCGGCGGGGGACACGACCGCGGCGGGCGGGCACACGCCAGCGGCCCACGACCCAGCCGACCAGCAGCACCGGCACCCAGACCGTCAGGACGAGGGCGGTGTACATGCCGACCGGGCCGGGCAGCAGCCGCTGCGCCGCGGGGGCCATGCCTGCTTGGGGTCGTTGTAGTGGCCGGGCAGGTGCAGCAGGACGCCGAACATGTCGTCCAAGCGCAGCTCGAGGTGCTCATGGGCGCCGAACAGGATGGCGGCGACCTGGCCGACCAGCCACAGCAGCCCGCTGCCGGCCAGCAGCAGCGCGCCGATGGTCAGCAGGAGGGTATCGATGGCGTGCTCGTGCTCGGGGTTGCG
The DNA here is from genome assembly GCA_036000965.1 of Actinomycetes bacterium. Classification (NCBI taxonomy): domain Bacteria; kingdom Bacillati; phylum Actinomycetota; class Actinomycetes; species Actinomycetes bacterium. Next base: position 27,733 of record DASYUT010000150.1, on the reverse strand, counting down.
CTCAGGCCGCATCCGAGTTACCCCCCGCGAGCGCAAGGACACGCTTGGGTGCGCTCGGCGAGCAGCAGCCGCGGTATTCGTCAGGGTGGGCGCTGACCAGCAGCGCGAGCGCGGCGCGCCGAGCCTCGTTCCTACGCGCGGTGGCGGCGTTGTGGCACGGCTTACAGATGGAGGCGGGATTGCGGTAGAAGCCGCTGGGCGGCTTCTCGAGGTGGCATCGGGAGCAGCATCGACGCTGCTCCTGGCCACCCACAGCAGTACGCTGAGACGGCATCTCGGGGTAGCTCCCTCGCGATGTGCAGTTGAGGGCCGAGCGCGTGGCTAGACGCGCTCGGCCCGCTTCCTTACCGGGGCGCGCCGACGGACCCGTCACCTCCCTTCGCCACCGGCCGGCGGGCGCGGCGGGCCTTCGCCGACGCGAGCGCCAGCCGCGCGAAGTGCGCGCTGCGGAGCTGCTCCGCCCGGCGCTGACGCTCAAGAGGCGGCAAGACTCCGTCTGGATCTGCCTGGCGCTCGAAGCTCGCAAGGAACGCGGCGCGGGCCTTGGCCATCGCCGCCTGAGCATCGTGTTGTGCGTGCTTTGCGTGGGCCGCCACGCGCGCCCGCAAGACCCGCTCCATGGGGCTCAGCGGCTCTCGCTTGGGCATGTGACTCCCTCGTAGGTCGATGGAGCCCATTTGAGACTCCGTTGACGTCACCTCACGCTAAGATACGAAGTACGCAATATCGACCAACCCGCCGTACGAGTTGGCGGCGGGACGGAGCCGCCGCAGCGAAGGGATGTGGGGCGGTCACATGCCACGTCAGCCAGCTCCTCTGACGCGTACCGGCAGCGGAACCCGTACCGGTGGCGGTCTTGAGGGCCGTCAGCCCCGTGGTGGTGTCATCGCTGGCTACGTGTTCAAGCTCATCCGGGAGTCGCTGGGGTTGACGCAAGAGGCGCTTGCCGAGCGCCTTGGCCTGGACAAGAACACAATCCAGGGCTGGAGAGCGGCCGACGCTCACTCGCCAGCACCCGGGTCGGTGATCTGCTCAGACTGCGCCATCAGCTCTGTGTGCTCGGTGCCGATGGCCGCCTGCTCGACGCCATGGACACGGCGATGGAAGCCGACTACCTCTTGACGCACGCGCTCGCGGTCCAGCCGGAGGACGTGCAGCCCGAGGCACATCCGTTGGCAGCGATGGTGAACACCGGGTTCCTTGTCGGCATGCTCACCTGGCCGCTCACCGAGCGGGCACCAGCGCCGCTCCGCGATGCCGCCCAGGCGCCGCGTCGGGGTCCGGTGGCTGAGGCGCCCAGCTTAACCGCCAGCGAAAAGGACCGCTTCTTCCAACACCTGCGGGCGGCGGCCGAGCGATCAACGGCCGGACCGAGCGCTTTCCAGGTGGGCGGCGTGCTGCTCCGCCGGCAGGTCTACTACAGGGAGCTGGAACAGGTGCACTTCCTGGTGCGGGCCATGCGACCGAGGATCGTCCCACGAGCGCGTACGAAGGGCCGAGAGGATGTCTTACGCGGAGCTGAAAGGGATGGCCACCTTCCTGTACGAGCTGGGCCAGCTCAAGCGGTCCAAGCGGACAGGATGGTGGCTCGCGGGGTCAAGGACCCCGAGAGCATCGCGGAGCATAGCTTCCGGACCGCGATCATCGGCCACCTGCTCGCGGTGCTGGAGGGCGCGGACCCGGCCAGGACGGCGCTTTTGTGCCTGTTCCACGACACCCAGGAGACCCGGGTGGGTGACATCCCCTCGGTCGGCCGGGGCTACCTCGCCGCCGCGCCGAACGAGCGGATCACCGAGGACCAGGTCGCGGAGTTCCCGGGTGAGGTCGGCCGGGCAGTGCGTGACCTTGTCGAGGAGTATGAGGGCCGGACCTCCCTTGAGGCGCTGGTCGCGCGGGACGCCGACAAGCTCGAATGTTTGATCCAGGCCCGCGAGTACCGAGTACAGGGCTACGAGAACGTGACGCCGTGGGAGGAGACCTCCGCTGCCTCGCTGCGCACCGTCTCGGCAAAGCGGCTCGCGGAGGCCTGCCAGCAGATCCCCCCGGGAGCGTGGTGGCGGGCCTTCGTCGAAGCCTACGGGCGCACCTGGGGGCCGAGCTCGAGCAGCGAGCCGGGGTCACACGAGGGCTGAGCGTTGCCCGAAACGGGCCGTGAGCAGCGCTCAAGCAACGTGGGACGCAAGACGGCGCACCCTGGCGCACGATGAGAAGGCGGGCTATGGGGAGGTTGTGACAACTTCTCTACGGCTCTCTCAAGGCCGGCCCGCGGGCCGGCAGGACCACCCGGATCAGTGCGCCACTCGCCCTACGGAGAAGACGCTTGCTCTTCTTGGGCGAGCCCCGCGGCGACGAGTGCCTGCTGGCGGTCACGAAAGACCTGGAAGCGCACGACCTTGCCTTCTCGGAGCGTGAAGACCACGCCCACCCGCGTCTCGTCCCCAAGCTCGCCGGTCTCCCGCCAACGCCGCTGGATGTTGGCAAACGCCACCACCCGATCGCCCGCGTCGAACGCCTGCTCATGCACCACGTGGGTCAAGTAGTGCTCCTTGGGGGCGCCGCTTTCGGCGAACCGCCGGGCCCCCTCCAGCCCTCGCTCGACCCCCCGGAAGGTGTGGAACTCCACCTCCGAGTCTACGAGCGCGAGGAATCCTGGGATGTCCTGCTCATTTACCCGGTCGGCGAAGCGCTGCACGATCGCCAGGTTCTCCTCAGACATCTCATTGCGAGTATCCGTGCTCTTCGATGCCGCCTGCAATACGCGATTGCGCAGTTCTCCTCTTCGCCCGCCGACCTGCCGCGCGCCCTCCGGGCGCTTGCCCACGAGGCAGTCGATCAGCGAGGACCAACGTCACCCAACGGTCGAGCTGGAGCCGTCACCGCCAGGGGGCGAGCCAGCTTCGTCCTTGCCGGCCGTGCCCTGTACGTGCCCCAAGCAGCGGTTCACAGCGGTCACCAACGGTCAACAGCGGACAGCCACCGCAGCCCCTGAGCTGCGTCAGCACCCGTCGATGGGCGGCCGGACAGTGCTTCCCAAGCTCGTGGTCTTCCAGACAGTGATCGGCCTTGCCGTGCCCGGCCGGCCGTTCCGGTCCCTGGTCGCGGAGGACCGGAGCGCCGAGAGGCGTCCGCGCCCGGACGGAACCGGAGCTGGCAGTGTTCGTGGTGACCGTGGTCCGTGCTGGGTCCGCACGGCATCGGGAACCGGCGGTCCTCGGCGGGCACGAGTGGTCACGACAGGTAGAGAGAATCGCAGGTCGACGACCCTGCACCCCGAGGACCTGGGGCGGTGAGACAGCGCGCCAGCGGGTTCGAGCCCCCTCACCCATCGCCCAGCCTTGGGCGTGACCAGGCCAGAGGCGGCACTTCCTAGATCCGGTCGCCGAGGCCGAGCCGGGCGTGCTGCGTTCGCGCGCAGCATCTCGGTCGGCGCGCTACGGGACGATCTCGATGGGAACGCCGAGGGGCAAGATCCGGGCGAGCTTGGTGACGCCCGCGTTGCTCATGCGGATGCACCCGTGGCTGACGTCCTTGCCAAGCCCCGACGGGTCGTTGGTGCCGTGGATGCCGATCACCCCGTCACCGCCGTCGAAGCGGCTGAGGACGTTGGAGAAACCCGACAGCCCGTAGGCGTAGGCACCGTAGGGGCCATCGGGGTTCGGCGGCCGCAGCAGCTCCTTGGTGTAGTACAGGCCGCCGGGGGTGGGCGTGTTCTTCCGCCCGATCCCGACCGGCTCGCGGTCGATCACCTGCGTGCCGCGGTACACCGTGATCGTGTGCGCGCCGAGCCTGACGACGATCCGGAAGTTGTGCTGGGACAGGCGCACCTCAGCGGCGCGGATCCAGCCGCTGGACCCGTTGGGGCGCACCGGCAGCAGCACCTTGAGCCAGCCGGGACGCTGCCCTTGGACCAGGAACACAAGCGGGGCACCGGACGGCTGCGGGTTGGCGAGCCGCTGCTGGGGCGCTGCGGCGCCGGGGACGGTGAAGACGCCCACCCGGCGCACGGTCGCCTGCGCCACGGTGGTGCGGACCGGCCCGTCGGCGCCCCTGCTGTCAGCGCCCTTCTTGCTGTCGCCGTGCAGCTTGGTCCAGTCGACCGCGGTTCGGGTGGTCACCGGCGGCGCGGACAGACCGGCGCGGTGGTGGGATGGCGCGCAGCCAGAGGCCAGCACGCATACGCCGAGCAGCGCAATCGCTGGGGCGCGCCGTGCCGGCCTCCGGCCGCAAGAGTTTCCCGCGAGCATGCTTAGACGGTCCCGCCGATCATCCGGCGAACTTCGGGGCGCCCGGGACCGCGACCGCCGGCGGTGTGACCGGCACGGCGGTCACGGTGAACTGCTGCTCCTCGTAGATAAGAAACGGCTCCTCCTCAATGGAGACGCCCGCGAAGCAGGCCGCGGCTACGAAGTACTCGCCGAGCTCGGCAGCCGCCGGCACGGTCACCTTGCCGGACCAGGTGCCGTCGGCGCCGACCGCGAACAATCCATCGGCCGTCACCGTGTTCTGGTCGATGTCGCGCTGGTTGAACAGCACGACCGAGACCTCGGGGTTGGGGGCGTTCTGGGGTGGGACACACGGCGTCACCGACCTGACCGCGATCACAGTCCGGACCGGCCCAGACGCGGGCCGGCGGTCGAACACCCCGATCTGCGGCCCGGGCGTGGTGGTGGTCGTGGTCTGGCCGGCCGTGGTGGTCGGGGCCGCGGTCGTCGTGGGTGCGGCCGTGGTGGTCGGGCCCGCGGTGGTCGTGGGTGCGGCCGTGGTGGTCGGGGCCACGGTCGTCGTGGGTGCGGTGGTGATGGTGGTGGTGTCGCCGGCCACGGCGGCCTGGACCAGGCCGAGCTGGACGACCAGCGCACCCAGCAGCGCAAGCAGGAGTCTGCGCACGGGGTTCTCCCTTCGGGAGGGCGTCGGGGCCACCGGGACGGTGCCACGCCGGAGCACCCGACCGGAACCGGATAGGGGGGCAATTCGCACCAAGTGGGCGGTATCCCAGCGACTCGGCAGGCAGCGACGCAAATTCGGTTGCCACCCTTGGGAGCCTGGTGTCTTTTGGGAAATCTCACTGTCGGTGACAACCCACCTGCCATCTGAGCAGCCAGTTTCACTCAAGGCGTTCGCCCCTTTCGGCCGCTGAGGCCCATTGGGCACCACGCTCCTAGACGAAAGTGTGATGAGTTCGTTGCAAAGCGCCCTCGCTCTGGGGTCCTAGCCCGAGCTGCCGCGCCGCCTCTGGCAGCTTGCCAACGAGGCACGGTCACCAGCGGTCTACCGTTGCAGCAGGCCAACAGCCTTGCCGGGAGCAGGTCTCTGTTGAAGGCCTAGATACGGTCACCGAGGCCGAGTCGGGCGTGCGCGGCCCGAGCTCGCTGCTCCGCCGTGGCCTTGGCGTACCGGTCGACCATCGAGCGGGACTTCCAGCCGGCCAGGCGCATCAGGTCGCCCTCGGTGCCGCCGGCGGCCAGCCACGAGGCTGCGAACGAGTGGCGAAGCTGGTGCGGATGCAGGCCGGGCAGGCCAACCGAGGCGCCGCGTTCGGCGACGACCTGAAACACGCCCGAGGGGGTCATGGCGCCGTTGCGGCCGATCCACAGGTTGGACAGCGCCGCGTGCGGGTGGGCGGCTCGGACGCGCAGGTAGCGGTCGAGCGCCAGCGCGGTCTTGCGGCCATAGGCGAGCGCGCGGGGCCGCCGGCCCTTGCCGAGCACGGTGACGACCTGGTCGTCGAGGTCGAGATCGTCGAGCATGATCCCGGCGCATTCGCCGCGGCGCAGGCCTGTGTCGATCAGCAGGCGGATGATCGCGGTGTCGCGGCGGGCGGGAAAGTCGCGCCCGTCGCACGACTTGAGCAGCCGGCGAAGCTGCTCCTCGCCGAGCACCGGCACCGGCGTCTCGGGGATCTGCGGCGGGCGCATGCCGGCCATGGGGCTCGCCTCAAGCTCGCCCTCGGCCACCGCCCAGGCGAAGAACGACCGAAGGCCGCGGTAGCGGTTGTTCGCGGTCGCCGGCTTCCAGCGGGCGAGCTGGTCGCCGATGAACAGCTCGACGTGCCCGCGCGTGAGCGCGCTCACAGTTAGCGGGTGGCCGCTGGCGGCGCAGAACTCGGCGAGCAGCCGCACCGCGTCGGTGTACGCCTCGACCGTGCGGTCGCTCTTGTTCTGCGCCCGGAGGGTGCGGCGGAAGCTCGCGTTGAGCGCCGCCAGGTCCGGCCCGGACGCCGCAGCAGCAGCCATAGTGCCAAGTTAGGGTGTCGTGGAGCGCAATGCAACCCTTGAACGCTCGTGAACCGCCCACAGCGGAGCGGTTCACAGGGCTCTGAGCTGGGGAAACGAGCGAGAGAGTGGAGATGATGGGACTCGAACCCACGACCCCCTGCTTGCAAAGCAGGTGCTCTTCCAGCTGAGCTACATCCCCGTGGAACATACCCTCTGAGCTGCACTGATGCTACCGCGCCACCTCCCAGGGAGTCTAGCACAGCGCTCCAACAGCACATAAGTGCGTGGTACAATTGGCTGGTATGGCACCCTCTAGCGTAGACCTCCCCGCCTCCTTCGAGCGCCACCTGCGGGCCGAGGACAAGTCCGCCCGCACGGTCGAGACCTACCTGGAGGCCGTCACCCAGCTCGCCGCCTTCCTCACCGCCCGCGGCGTCGACCTGCCCGACGCCGGCCGCAACGACATCGAGGCGTTCCTTGCCGGCCTGCTGGCCCGCTGGAAGCCCGCCACCGCCGCCAACCGCTACCGGGCCCTGCGGGTCTTCTACGCCTGGCTCGACGACGAGGGCGAGATCACCGCCGACCCGATGCGCAAGATGAAGCCGCCGACCGTGCCCGAGCAGCCCGCCCCGGTGCTCACCGAGGACTCCCTCCGCCGGCTGCTGGCCACCTGCGCCGGCAAGGACTTCGAGGCCCGCCGGGACCGCGCGCTGATCCTGCTGCTGCTGGACTCCGGCGGCCGTCGCGCCGAGATCGGTGGCATGCGCACCGGTGATGTGGACTTCAACTACGGCGTGGTGGTCGTGGTCGGCAAGGGCGGCCGGGAGCGCGCGCTGCCGTTCGGCGCCAAGACCGGCAAGGCGCTCGACCAGTACCTCCGCGCCCGCGCCCGCCACCCGCATGCCGAGCTGGAGTGGTGCTGGATCGGCCGCAAGGGGCGCGTGACCGCCTCGGGCATCGCGCAGCTCCTTCGCCGCCGGGGCCGCGAGGCCGGCATCGAGAACCTGCACGCCCACCTGTTCCGGCACACCTTCGCCCACCTGTGGCTCCGTCAGGGCGGCGGCGAGACCGACCTGATGCGACTAGCGGGCTGGAAGTCCCGCGCGATGCTCCAGCGCTACGGCGCCTCGGTCGCCGACGAACGCGCCCGCGAGGCCCATCGGCGGCTCTCGCCCGGGGATTGGCTGTAGCTCATGAGCGGCCACAGTAAGCTGTGCTCAGCCTCGTGGGGAGCCTGGGCAACGGCAGTGCGAGAGATTCCAGAGGCGAAACCTCACGGACGTGGAGGGTGGTAGGGCGGGATGGGACGCAGACGGGCCACCTTTCACGCAGGTGGGAGGGACAGTGTCGGACGACCGCCAAGACACCCCGGCCGCTGACCACCCCGCTTCGCCCCCCACCGCCGCTGACTTCGACAAGGGGTTTGCCTCCGTGGCGAAATCCCCGGGCCTCCGGCGGGTCTGGCAGCAAGCCAGCCCCGACCTGCCGCCCGAGATCGAGCCCTACTCCTTCCTCTCGGTCGCCCTGCTTCGCCACGTCGGCGACGCCCTCGCGCTCGCACCAGGCCAGACGCTTGTGGATCTGGGATGCGGCCGGGGCGGTCCTGGGCTTTGGCTAGCACGGTCGGAAGGTGCCTTGCTGGTTGGGGTGGACTTCTCGGCCGTCGCCGTGCAGCAGGCCGCCGAGCGGGCGGCGCTGTTCGGGCTCGCCGACCGGGCACGCTTTGTCGTGGGTGAGCTTGCCGCCACCGGCCTGCCTGATGCCACCGCCGACGCCGTCGTCTCCATCGACGCGATGCACTTTGCGGCCGATCCCACCGCGGCGGCCCGCGAGGCACTGCGGCTGCTGCGGCCTGGCGGTCGGCTGGCGCTGACCAATTGGCAGGCGCGGAACCTCGGGGACTCACAGCTGCCGAGCCGCATGCGCATCGACTGGGCCGAGACGCTGCGCCTGGTGGGCTTTGCCGAGGTGGCGGTGGCGTCCCGGCCCGAGTGGCACCAGCGGTTCACCCGGGTGTTTCAGGTCGCCCTCGAGCGCGGTGACCCAGGCGACGATGCCGGGCTGGCCTCGCTGCAGGACGAGGCGCGCCGAGCACTGCCCGTGGCGCATCTGGTTGACCGGGTGGTGGTCACTGCGGCCTGTCCTGGTAGGCAAGGAGAAGCCGTCGCTGACGGCTAGCGTGGCGTTGGGCTCTGGTGCAGCGACCACCTGCTCCCAAAGCCAGTCCGGGCAGGGTCGCTCCCTGCGGAGGCGGTGAACAGCGCAGCCCACGGCCATCGTGGCGTTGTGCGTGGTTATCCGCTCGGGACTGGTCGAGACCGTTGTGAATGGCACGCTGGTGGCACGGCCGGCGAGGACGACGGCGGTACAGCCTGGCGGCCTAGGCACCAGCTTGGCCGTAGATGAGGCCCGTCCTCGGTCACCAACTGCCTCGTTGGATCACGGTCGACGCGTGCCGATGATGCTCTCCCCTCGCGGACCGGCGAGGATGAGGCCGGTGACCGCTGGGCTGCCCGGCTCGACGCTGATCGGCAGCCTGTGATTTCCGAGCCAGGACGAGAGCCTGTCCGGGTCGCCGCGAAGCACCAGCATGGTGATTGCGCCTGGCTGTGGTGCCGCGGAGCGCCCGGGGAAGGTCCCTCCCGACGGCCACTCGATGAAGAAGGGGAGCGACGGATCGGCAGCGGCCTCCTCGATGCCTGCACTGCGCCATCGGAGCAGCTTCCCATCCGGGCCCGCTCTCGAACCGGAGCGTGCTGCCAGGCCGAGCCGCCGGGCGACGGCGTCGAGGTCATCGGTCCGCACCGCCCATCCGAGCAGGCGACCGGCTTTGGCGGCACCGCCAGCAACCCACCTCCCGAACACGCTCTCCGCCGCCTCATCCTCATCGATGACGGCGACCAGTTCGAGGTAGGTCTCCCCAAGCGGCACGATCCTGTTCGCGGTGCCCCAGCCCGGGTGATGGCCGCCTGCAACCGACGCGAGGCCGTACCGGGCCTCGAACTCCTCCGCTACGGCAGCGAGGTCGGTGACAGCGATCAAAATGTGGTCGAGCTGCATTGCGACCGAGTGTAGCCCGAACGAACTTGCAAGAGAGCTGGCTGTGCGCAAAGGCTGCGCTCGTCCACCGTGACCCTCTGCCTCGTTGGCAAACGCCCGCAGGGCGCGCGGCAGGCCCTCGCTGGGCCGCTGGATTCGCCCGGTTCGGTAGGCTTGGCGGCCCAACAGAGGCCAGGCCAGGAGGACAACGTGGCGCTGAGCGCACGCAACCAGCTGAGAGGCACGGTCAAGTCAGTCAAGCTCGGTACGGTCATGGCGGAGGTCGTCGTCGAGGTGGGCGGCAACGAGATTGTGTCGGCGATCACCCGCGGCTCGGCCGAGGGGCTTGGGCTTGCGGAGGGTACGGCTGTCACGGTGGTTATCAAGGCCACGGAGGTGCTGCTGGCCACGGACAGCACTTGAGGCCTGGGCCTGTGGGATTCGAACCCGCCTCCACCCGCCTCACGCGTCCCAGGTCCTGGGCGTGAAGGCGCGGTGACCTGCGGTTCTCCTGAACCGGTCGTGACCGCCCGTGCCTGCCGAGGACCAGCGGTTCCCGATGCCGCGCGGACCCAGCGCGGACCAGGGCCACCAGGAGCGCGGCTGGCCCGGTCCCGTCCGGGCGCGGACGCCTCCCGGCGCTCCGGTCCTCCGCGACCAGGGACCGGAGCGGCCGGCCGGGCACGGCAAGGCCGATCACTGCCCTGGGCGAACCGCGAGCTTGGGAAGCACGTCCAGACTGCTGGCCATCGGCCGACAGGGCAGCTCAGGAGCCTTTGGCGCTGGTCGATGCTGACCGTGGTTGACCATCGGGGACCGCCGCTACGGGTACGGTGAGGGCACGGCCGGCGAGCATGGACGTGTCTCGGACCTGGCGGTACGGGCACCAGCTCCGGTGATGGGCAAGGCCCGTCCAGAGTGACCGCCTTCGTCGTTGGCAAGCGCTCCCCGGGGCGCGCGGCAGGATGAGGGACTGGCCTTGGGGTAGCGCGGCGAACGCTCGGGCCCCAAGTGAGGGATGCAACACATACGGGGGCCGGTTGGCCCCCGTATGGTGGCTGCTTGTCGTCCAGTGTGCCGGTGATGAGCGTGGGAGAGACGCGGGCGATTTCACTCGGCTGGATGATTAGGGCCCGCTGCCAAATAACCTGGCCAGGTGGAGTGCTGCCTTCCTCGGTGTTCCGGCGGTGGAACGACCAAGTTGTTGGCTGGCAAGCCCTTACCGCAGGTTGACGAAGGTCCTGCTTGCGTCCGGGACGGGAGTGGAGACGTTGTTGGTGGTGTCGGTGAGCGTGATGCCCGTGTAGGAGACCGAGGCAAGCACCAGTGTCTGGCCGGACGGGCACTCGAACGAGCCCTTCGGCTGCGGCCCGATCGCTGGCGAGGTCGCGCCCGTGACGCGGCCGTTGGTCGGGTCCCTTGAGAACCCGACCGTCAACCCGCCGCTCACGGTCTCCTTGTTCGCCGCCTTGGGGTGGTTGCCGCCGCCGTTGATGCAGGCGTACACGGCGGTCGCGTTGTCGATGTGGATGGTGTAGTTGACGGTCGCGTTGCCGACGCCGGCCTCGTCGTAGCTGACGATGAGGGCGCCGTTGTCGTTGACGCTGCTGCTGACGTTGAAGAAGTGCGCGCCCGATGTCGCGAACGCGGCAGCCGTCAGCATGATCCCGGCGACGGCGAAGGAGACGCCTACCGTCAGGAGTCGCCGCAGGCATTGCTTCATTGCTTTACCCCCCGGTTCAAGACGCCCGCGTTTCTCCCTTGCTGGCCGTGCGCCGGGCACCCTGCGCCGAGCGAGCCCTGCGTTGCCTCCCCTCACGTTGGCGTGCTGGTTGCAGACCCGCTAGCGAGTTCAGCAACCCAGGCGTTGGCCGCTCGCTGGTCTACAGCCGAGATCGGCACTTGTACATACGTAGTTCTCCCTAAGTAGTGGAGGGCCTGACGGCTGAGGCAGCTGGCTGACCGGGTGGAGGACAAGACCCGCAGGTACGCCGGGCTCGCCGAGGCGTTGGGGGTGCCGCTGCTGGTGGCGGTGGGTGCGCACCGGTTCACCGGCCGGGTCGTCGAGACGGGACGGACCGGCGGATGACCGGCTGCCGGCCACCGGACGTCTGCGACCCGTGAAGCCCTCGCGCTACGCGGACCATCGGGTGCCAGGTCCCGAGCGGGGTGAGCCGACCAGCCTGGCCGCTACGCGATTGTTACGGGTAGGCGTGTTCGTCCCTTCTCGGTAGAGTGCATCGGTCCTTCCGGGAATCGAGCAATGCGCGGGAGGCGGATGCGCATGCACGTCACCTACCGGCGGGTGGCCGTGGTCGTTGTCATGCTGGTGCTGGCGCTCGTCGCCGTGGGGATCTTGCGGTCGACTGGCCGGCTCAGCCTCGCCGGCCGCCGCGCGTCAACCCTGGACGCCAGCGCTCCCGCCACCTCGGCCCCGCCGCAGGCCGGGAAGGGCCAGAGCGGCGCAGAGCCCGGGGCCCCTGTCGTGGCGGCACGTCATCGCCTGGCGGTGACGACCCATCCCCCGGGTGCGGCCCTGCGCATCGTGGGCCCCGACGGATCCGCACGGACTGCCCGGACCCCCTTCCAGGGAATGGTGCCGGGCGGTCGGCTTCAGCTCACCCTCGCGCATGCGGGCTACAACAGGCTCACCCAGCAGCTCACGCTGGATCGCGACCGCTCCCTGGAGCAGTGGCTGGACCCGGCCGGGCTGCTGCACCACAAGCTGGGGACCTTCACCACCGGATCCAACCCCAAGCAGGTCGCGTTCACGTCCGACAGCCGGGAGATCTGGGTGTCCCTGCTCGGCGGCCGAGGTGTCGAGGTGTTCGACACGGCCAGCCGCCGACGCAAGGCCCAAGTCAAGCTGGGCCGCCACGGGGCGGTCGAGGTCATCTTCAGCCGGGACGGCCGCACCGTGTACGCCAGCCAGATGGAGTCCGCCTCGGTGTTCGAGATCGACCGGCGGACACGGCGGGTGCGCCGCCAGCTGCCCACCAGGGGGACCTGGAGCAAGGTGATGGCCCTGTCTTCCGACGAGAAGACCCTGTACGTGGCCAACTGGTCGAGCAGCAACGTGTCCGAGATCGACCTGGCCTCGGGCCGGGTGCGGCGGCTGCTGCCCACGGTGGCCACGCCGCGCGGCCTGTACCCCACCCAGGACGGCACCCGCCTGTATGTCGCCGGCTACGACCAGGGGGAGCTCGCCCGCATCGACCTGGCCACCGGCCGGTCCACGGTGCTGCTGCGCACCGGCGGGGCCCTGCGCCATCTGGTCGGCGATCCGGCGCGGGGACGGCTGTACGCCGACGACATGGCGACCGACACCGCGTTCACGGTCGACCTGGGCACCGAGAAGGCCCGCAAGCTGGCCAGCACCGATGAGAAGCCCAACACGATCGACGTCGGCCCCGACGGGAGGGTCCTGTACGTGTCCAACCGCGGCGAGAACGGCAGCTCCTACTACCTGCCCGGCCCGGAATGGGGCTCGGTCCTGGCCATCGACACAGTCACGGGCAAGGTCCTGGACGCAATCGTGGGCGGCAACCAGACCACCGGGCTGGACGTCTCCCCGGACGGGCGGACCCTGGCCTTCAGCGACTTCCTCGACAACCGGGTCACCCTCTACGCCATCCCGTCCTACGCGACCTTGGCGGCCGGAAACGGGGGCCGGGCGACCGCCCATCTCGCCGACATCCCCAAGCGGTAGCGCGCCAGGCCCAGTGCGACCGACCGCACACCCCCACCGGCGGAAGGATCAGCAGACGTCACGAGGGCGCAGCCGGTGAGTACGGCTCGTCAGGCGTCCGGGGGCTCGACCCGGAAGCCCTCCCCGTCGGCCACCACCAGCACCCCGGCCCCCTTGCCAAGCGGCGCGACCACCTGGCCGGTGAGGCCGAGCACGGCCGCCTCGTTGGTGGGGCTGTGCCCCACGACCAGCGCCCGCTCCTCATCGCCCAGCCGCCCGAGCACCCGACCCAGCGCGGCTCCCAACCTGGCCGAGTCCTCGGCGACAAGCTCAGGGTCGGCGGCCCGCAGGGCCTCCAGGTCGCCGCTGCCGGCCCGCTGGTACGCCTCCCGCCAGCGCTCCTCCAGCCCGGAGCGGAGCCCCGCCTCGACGATCACCCCACCGGGCACCGGCTGGCCGAGCCCGGCCAGCAAGCAGGCCAGCGTCTGGGTGGCCCGCTGGGCGCCGCTGGAGACCCCGAGCTGGTAGCCGCCGGTCAGGCCGGCGCCGATGCGCAGCGCCGCCGCGACACCCTGGTCGGTCAGCACGTCGCCGTCGCTGTCGGTGTGGCGCCGCAACTCCACAAACCGTGACATGGATTCCTCCTCAAGCTTCGGTGGGCGACCGCTTCCCGGCCGCTCAGGCGGTCAACAGCACCGTGGTGCCACGCGGCACCCGGGCCAGGACAGCCGGGCCAGGACAGCCGGGCCGGGACACCTGGGCCGGGACACCTGGGCCGGTCGTGCACGTACTCAGATGCACGGGTGCTCAGAGCCTCTGCCAGGCGGCGCCCGGGGTGCAAGTCCGCGGTCGCTCTGGTGCCACGGCGACTGGCGGTGCCGGGAATTGGGTGTGGTCGGCCCGGACTACCCACCACTCGCCGCCTTCGACCGCCCGACAGCAAACGTCGCGTCACCCGGCTTCTCCATGCTCGTCGACTCGGGCTGAGTTAGGGCGGTAGGAGCCTGGGGCCTCCCAAGAGTTGCCGAGCCCGTGCGTGCGGTACAGGCTCAGGCGACCTGGCTGGAGCACGGTGGCCTGGAACGGTCTGGAGGAGGCGAGCGGGGTGGACATTCGCTTGGTATCCGAGAAGGGCGTTGAGCAGCATCCCGTCGAGGGGCTCGAGGCGCTGCTCCACCGCGAGGACGGGTTCGTCTGGGTGGACATCCCTAACTGTGACGAGGAAGCCGTCCGGGTGCTGTCACAAGTCTTCGACTTCCATCCGCTGGCCATCCGGGACTGTGTCGAGCGCAACCACGTCGGCAAGGTCCACGTCTACCCTGACCACGTGTTCATCGTCCTGCACGCCCCCGAGCTGGGGAAGGGCGGCCACGTTCACTACGTCGAGCTCGACCAGTTCGTCGGTCCTCGCTACCTGGTCACGGTCCACGGTCCCGTCAACCCGGCGGTTACGCTCGAAGCCATGCTCCGTGAGACCCGCATGGCGCTCAAGCGGATCGAGGCGGGCCGCCTGTGCCCCTCCTCGCCGTTTGAGCTGTCCTACGCGATCGTGTCGGCCCTGACCCGCCACCAGGAGGGGTTCGTGGCGGCCCTCACCCGGGAGGTGTGGCAGCTCGAGCAACAGGTCACGGCTGGCGACACCCGCGACCCCGAGCAGTTCCTCGAGGAGCTGTTCCGCGCCCGCCACGGGCTGATCGCGGTCCGGACCATGGCCGCGCTGAGCCGCGAGACCTACGGGCGGATGGCCGCCCTGACGCGCTTCGTCCCCCCCGAAGGCCAGCCGCTGGTGGTCGACATCGTGGACCAGTTCGGCCGGGTCCAGGGTGTGGCCGACGGCGAACGGGACTACCTCCAGGGAGTGATCGAGTTCTACCAGGCCCGGACCGAAACGAAGCTGACGATCGCCGCGGAGCGCCTGGCCGTGATCGCGGCGGTCACGCTGCCGATCACCGCCCTGTCGTCGGTCTACGGGATGAACATCATCGTCAACGACCACACCGACTTCGTGCACCTGGCGGCGGTGCTGGTGGTGATGGCGAGCATCTCAGCGCTGCTGCTGCGGTGGGCAAAGCGGCAGGGATGGTGGTAGCCAGCTCATGTCCGTTGGCTGCAGGCCGGCCTTGAGCCGCAGAGCCGAGGCGGCCACGGCAACCACCCCAAGGCCCTTACAGGGCTTCGGGTGTTGGAGTGACAGCCGGGGTTGGATGGATCGCTTGGAGGTCAAGGCATCCAGGGCAGGGAGAGGTGTCACCTCAACCCCCAAGCCCTGGAAGTGCGTGGTCTGTCCGGCTCGCAATGAGGTACCCAGGTCCCCTTCGAGGGGTCCCAGGTCCCCTTCGAGGGGTCCCAGGTCCTCTTCAAGGGGTACCCAGGTCCTCTTCAAGGGGTGCCCGGGTCCTCTTCGAAATGGACAAAGGGGGCTGGAATGGCGGACCGTCTTTTCCGCGACCGGAGGGATGCCGGTCGAGTCCTGGCCGGCCTCCTCGAGCACTATCGGGGTCGCTCCGACGTCATCGTGCTGGGGCTGCCCCGGGGTGGCGTGCCAGTGGCCTACGAGGTCGCCACGGCCCTGGGCGCGCCCCTGGATGTGTTTGTGGTGCGCAAGCTGGGCGTCCCCGGCCGCGAGGAGGTGGCCATGGGGGCGATCGCCAGTGGTGGGGTGATCGTCCTCAACGACGACGTCGTCCGCGGCCTGGGCGTTCCGCCTGAGGTCGTCCAGCAGGTGGCCGAGCAGGAGGGCCGCGAGCTGCTGCGCCGGGAGCAGGCCTACCGGGAGGGCCGGCCCGCGCCCGACGTCGCGGGCCAGACCGTCATCGTCGTCGACGACGGCCTTGCCACGGGCGCGAGCATGCGCGCCGCCATCCACGCCCTCCGCCAGCTCCGGCCCGCCAGGATCGTGGTCGCGGTACCGGCCGCGCCCGAGTCGACCTGCCGGGAACTCGCTGCCCTGGTCGACGAGGTGGTCTGCGCGACCACGCCGTCGCCGTTCTACGCGGTCGGGGCCTCCTACTGGGACTTTACGCAGACCACCGACGAGGAGGTGCGGGACCTGCTTCGCGCCGCGTCGGCGGCGCGGCCGGCCGCGGCAGGCACCCGGGGGGCGACGGGCGTGGCCGTCGTCCGCTCCGAGGCTGCGCTGGTCGAGGATGGCGTACCGCCCGACGAGGTGCTGTTCGACCTGGTCGGCGATGCGCGGCTGGTGCTGGTCGGCGAGGCCTCCCACGGCACCCACGAGTTCTACGCGGCGCGTGCCGCCATGACCCGGCGACTCATCGAGGAGAAGGGCTTCTGCGCCGTGGCGGTCGAGGCGGACTGGCCCGACGCCTACCGGGTGAACCGGTACGTTCGTGGCCGCAGCGACGACGCGACCGCCGAAGAGGCCTTGCGTGGCTTCGAGCGCTTCCCCACCTGGATGTGGCGGAACGCGGTGGTGCTCGACTTCGCGGGGTGGCTGCGCGAGCGAAACGACCGCTTCGCCCCCGACGAGCGGGCCAAGACGGGATTCTACGGGCTCGACCTCTACAGCCTCTACCGGTCGATGCACGAGGTCATCGCCTACCTCGAACGTGTCGACCCGGCCGCTGCGGCGCGCGCCCGTGAGCGCCACGCCTGCTTCGACCACTACGCCGGCGACGACGGCCAGGCCTACGGCTTTGCAGCCGCCTTCGGAGGGGGCGAGTCATGCGAGCGGGAGGTGGTCGAGCAACTCGTCGACCTGCAGCGCCACGCGCTGGAGTACGCGCGGCGGGACGGGCTGATCGCCGAGGACGAGCGCTTCTACGCGGAGCAGAACGCGCGCACGGTGAAGGCAGCGGCGGAGTACTACCGCTCGATGTTCAGTGGCCGGGTCTCGTCCTGGAACCTGCGCGACCGCCATATGGTCGACACCCTGGACGCCCTCGCCAACCACCTCAGCCGCCAGCGGGGCGAGCCGGCCAGGATCGTGGTGTGGGCCCACAACTCCCACGTCGGCGACGCCCGGGCGACCGAGGTCGCGGCCCACGGCGAGCTCAACGTCGGCCAGCTGGTGCGCGAGCGGCACCCCGGCGACTGCCGGCTGGTCGGCTTCACCACCTACACGGGCACGGTGACCGCCGCCGACGACTGGGGCGGGCCGGCCGAGCGCAAGTGGGTGCGGCCGGCGCTTGCCGACAGCGTCGAGGAGCTGTTCCACGAGGTCGGCGAGAAGGCGTTCCTGGTCTCGTTCGGCATCGCGCCAAGCACGGCCGAACTGCTGCGCTCGGCGCGCCTCGAGCGGGCGATCGGCGTGGTCTACCGCCCGGAGACCGAGCGGCAGAGCCACTACTTCCGGGCCCGGGTGGCCGACCAGGTCGACGCCGTGATCCACATCGACGAGACGCGGGCGGTCGAGCCGCTCGAGAGAACGGCAGGCTGGGAGAAGGGCGAGGTGCCCGAGACCTATCCGTTCGCCGTGTGACGCCCGAGGGAGACGCTGTGAACGCCGTCCAACAGAGCCTGGAGATCCCCGCCGGGGGCGTCGTGCTGGACGCCGACATCGTGGTGCCGGAGACGGCGCGGGGGGTGGTGCTGTTCGCCCACGGGAGCGGCAGCAGCCGTCACAGCCCCCGCAACCGCTACGTGGCCGGCGAGCTGCAGAGCGCCGGCTTGGCCACGGTGCTGGCCGACTTGCTCACCCCAGAGGAGGAGCGGGTCGACGCCCGGACTGCTGCCCTCCGGTTCGACATCGACCTGCTCGCGGTGCGGGTGGCGGCGTTGACCGACTGGTTGGTCGAGTATGAGCCCACCCAGGGCCTCGGCGTCGGGCTCTTCGGCGCCAGCACCGGCGCGGCGGCCGCGCTGGTCGCTGCCGCCACGCGGCCTGCCGCCGTGCAGGCAGTCGTCTCCCGCGGGGGCCGGCCCGACCTGGCCGGCGAGTACCTCCCCCAGGTGCGCCAGCCCGTGCTGCTGATCGTCGGGGAGCGCGACCCGGCCGTCATCGAGCTCAACCGCAAGGCGATGCAGCAGCTGGGCGGCGAGACCCGCCTTGAGATCGTCCCGGGCGCGTCCCACCTGTTCGAGGAACCAGGGGCGCTGGAACGGGTGGCCAGCCTGGCCCGCGACTGGTTCGCCCGTCACCTGACGTCGGCGCCGCGCCGCGAGTGACCGCTCGGGTCCACGGGGTCGGGTGGCAGGCTCTTGGACGTGCCCTTTGTCGTGAGCCACGCCAAGTCCAGGAGGGCCGGAGCAGATGGCTGACACGGGATTCGCTTCGTTCAGCACTACTGTCGACAAGACGAATCGAGTTCTCAAGGAGATCGAGCAGGCCTATGGCTGGCCGAAGGAGCGCCGGAACCAGTCCTACGCTGCCCTGAGGGCAGTCCTGCACGCGCTGCGTGATCGACTGACGGTCGAGGAAGCGGCTCAGCTCTCTGCTCAGCTGCCGATGTTGATCCGCGGCATCTACTTCCAAGGCTGGGACCCAACCGACGTGCCGGTGAAGATGCACCGGGAAGAGTTTCTGGAGCGGGTCCGGCGAGAGTTCCCCTACGAGGTCGAGGGCGGCATGGAACCATTGGTCCAAACGGTCCTGCGGGCTCTCCGGCACTACGTCACCGAGGGGGAGTGGGAAGACATCAAATCGAGCGTGCCGAAGGATCTGGCCGTCGTGCTGCCGTAGAGGCCGCCTCGGTCCACGGCCGGAGCAGCGGCATGACGAGGTCGTCGAGGACCGACACGACGTAGGCGTCGGGTACCGGGGCGCCATCCACGAAGAACCGCTGCACCAGCATGGCCGGGCCGACCTCCGCGACGAGTTGGCTGACGGCGTCGGGCCGGACCTCTCCGCGGCGGGCGCCTCGCTCCAGCACGTCGAGGAACATCCGCTTGCGCGGCTCGAGGACCCGGTCGTGCAGGATACGAGCGAACGGGCGGTCCTGGTCGATCTCGGCCATGAGGCTCTGGAGGGCGCAGCCGGTCGGGGAGTTGACCAAGGCCGCCACCCGGCAGAGCAGGTCGAGGAGGTCGTCGCGCACGTTGCCGTGGTCGGGCAGGTCGGCCAGGGACGGCAGGGTGTGGTGGAGGGCGTCGACGACCAGGTCCTCCTTGCACGGCCAGCGGCGGTACAGCGCCGCCTTGCCGGTGTGGGCGCACGCGGCGACCCCTTCCATCGTCAGGCCTGCGTAGCCGACCGTCTGGAGCTGGTCCAGGACGGCGTCGAAGATCGCGTGCTCGAGGGTCTCGCCGCGGCGCCGCGTGGGGGAGCACGGCGTGCAGGACGGTGTCGCCGTGGGGTCCGCCTGAGCGGCCATCGGTGAACCTCCAGCTGGACAGGTAGTGAACGCTTGCGTTCCTTACACCAGCAGTGTACCGTCGCCCACTAGTGAACGGGATCGTACACTAGTTAAGGGGACGGAGACAGCCTATGACGGTCTCACAACCGCTGACGTCGCCACCTCCGGGCACGGCCCGACGGGGTGCTCACCCTGGACTGACGCTCACCATCATCGCGGCATCGCAGCTCATGGTCGTGCTGGACGCGACGATCGTCAACATCGCGCTGCCCCAGATCCAGCAGGCCCTGCACTTCTCCACCACCAGCCTGTCGTGGGTGCTCAACGCCTACACCCTCACCTTCGGCGGGCTGCTGCTGCTCGGCGGCCGCGCCGGCGACATCCTCGGTCGTCGCCGCGTGTTCGTCGCCGGCATCCTCGTGTTCACCGTCGCCTCGTTCCTCGGCGGCCTGGCCACGTCGTCGGGCTGGCTGCTGGCCGCGCGCGCCCTGCAGGGCGTCGGTGGCGCCATCGCCGCACCGACCGCGCTGGCGCTGATCACCACCAACTTCGCGGAGGGACGCGAGCGCAACCGCGCGTTCGGCGTGTTCGCGGCCGTGTCCGTGTCCGGCGCGGCCATCGGCCTGCTCGCCGGCGGCATGCTCACCTCGTGGCTGTCGTGGCGGTGGGTGCTGTTCGTCAACGTGCCGATCGGCCTCCTGCTCGCCTTCCTCGCGCCGCGCTACATCACCGAGTCGGAGCGGCAGCCCGGCAGGTTCGACCTCGGCGGGGCCCTCACCTCGACGGCAGGGATGGCGGCGCTGGTCTACGGGTTCATCCGCGCGGCGCAGGAGGGGTGGAGCGACCCCGGGACGATCGGCTCCTTCGTCGCCGCCGTAGTCCTCCTCGCGGTCTTCTTCTTCATCGAGACGAGGACCAGGCAGCCGATCACGCCGCTGCACATGTTCCGCGACCGCAACCGGGCGGGCATCTACGGCGTCATGCTCGCCCTCGCGGCGGCGCTGTTCGGCATGTTCTTCTTCCTCACCCTGTTCGTGCAGGGCGTCCTCGGCTACAGCCCGCTGAAGGCCGGCTTCGCGTTCCTGCCCATCACCGCGGCGATCATCGTGACCTCACAGGTCGCCGCGCGGTCGCTGCCCAGGCTGGGGCCGAAGCCCCTCATGGTGGCCGGCGCCGTGCTGGCGGTCGCGGGGCTCGCCTGGCAGTCGCAGGTCTCGGTCAGCAGCGGCTACCTCGACGGGATCCTCGGCCCGATGCTGCTGTTCGGCCTGGGCATGGGGTTGCTGTTCGTGCCGCTGACGATCGTGGCGGTCTCGGGCGTGGAACCGCACGAGTCGGGCGCGGCGTCCAGCCTGCTCAACGTCATGCAGCAGGTCGGCGGCTCCCTGGGTCTGTCGATCCTGGTCACGGTGTTCGGCACCGCGAGCCGGAACGAGGCTCAGAACCAGGTTGCACAGTTCCTCGCCACCGCCACATCGCAGGCCCGCGCCCAGTTCCGGCAGACCGGTCAGCTACCAGCCGCGTACGCCGACAACGTGCTGGCCCACGGCATTTCGACCGCCTTCGAGCTCGCGGTGGTCTTCGCGGTGCTCGCGCTGGTGGTGTCCGTGGTCGTGATCCGCGCCAGAGCCTCGGATGTAGACGCCACCGCCCTGCTGCCGGGCACGGACGCCTGACACACTTGACACGTCAGCCTCGCGGCCCTGTTCCCGGCCCTCGGCGAAGGCCGGGGGCCGGGGGCGTGCCGCGCCGCTCGGCCGCCGGACCCGAGCGCAGGGAACACCATGCGCTCGGCCGCTGTTGCAGCTGACGGGGCAGTCCTGCCGAGGCTTTGGGCTCGCCGCTCTACAACACTGGCATTCCAGAAGGAGCCTGCCCAGGCCAGACGAATCGAGCCTGCACAAAGGTATCGAGCGGGGAGCCCTTTGCGCGATGCTGATTTCCGAGGAGGACGATGGCGACGTGTGTCACGTGCGGGAGCGAGTTGCATCCCGAGCGAGCAGAGAAGTACGACTACTGCACCAAGCGTGAGTGCCAAGAGCAGAATGCCAAGGGACTGACGATCCTGGCTGTGGGCGTGAACAAGGCCGCGGACCAGTATGAGGTGCTGGACGGGCGCACGCGGACGGAGACGGCCAGTCGCGCCTACCGGGACGAGCGACGAGCCTCCTTCGGGAGCGTGGGGGGCGAAGGAAGACCTGCCCGCCCCGCTCGACCCTACCGTAGCAAGTTTCAGTCCAAGAACCCTGGACGTTCGTGGAGCGAGTCGCAGCAGGATCTTGCACGCATCTACAACGCGAGAGGGATGCGTCCGGACGAGATCGCGAGGAAGCTCGGCCTGAGCACGCAGACGGTGACTGGGATGATCCTCGACGCCAAGAACCGCGCGAAGGCTTGACCGTCCACGTCACCTGCGCGCGTCCTCTGTACGCGGCAGGAGCACAACCGGCCTGATCCAGCTACCTGACCGGCTCGCAGGAGCCTCCCGCTCGCCGACCGGCGTCGACGAGCAGCTCGTGAGCTGCTGGTGGACGGCCAGCCCCGGCCGTGCCGGGCGCGCCCCAGGGGCGTTATGCGGGTGGCGCCTCGTGCCAGACACCCTCGTCGAGCTCGGCCCGCTGCTTCCTGCGCCGCAGGAAGAAGGCGACGCTGCCGGCTAGGGTGAGGAGCAGCATGAGCCGCCTCCTCCTACCCTTCTTGTGCTGGTGCTCGAACTTGTGGCTGTGCTCGGGCACGAGGTCGACATCGGTCTTGCCGGACTTGCGCGCCATGGAGGTCCTCCTCGGGAACGGCCTGTCGGCGGGTGGGAGTCTAGCGCCCGGTGCCGCCTCGGCAGGGAGGGAGGGCAAGTACTTCCTGGCTACGGCGTCCCTGGCCACCGCGTCCCTGGCCACCGCGTCGAGCTACGTGCAGGACTTCTGAGCTGCTGCTCAGGCCGAGCTGTCGGCGAGGGCGGCACCTGCGAGGGCGCGGACCCCGACGGCGACGGTCGGCCGGTGGTCGACCGCGGCGACCGCCACGGTCCCGTCGACCAGGACCTGCAGCCGATCGGCCAGATCCGCGGGGTCATGCGCGCCCGCCGTCTCGGCCAGATCCTCGAGGAGCTGATGCGTTGCCATCCGGTGCGCGGCGATCACGCGCTGGGCCGGGTGCTCGGGCTTGCTGCGGAGCTCGGTCGCGGCGTTGGCAACGAACGAGCCGTGGAACTCCTCGGTGGCGAACCACTCCTCGAGCGCGTCCCACAGCCGCCCGAACCGTGCCTCGGGGTCGTCGCCGCCCCGGTCGAGCTCGTCGGTGAGCCAGTGCAGCCAGCGGTCACTCCACCGTTCGAGCGACGCGGCCACGAGCTGGTCCTTGCCGCCGAACTGCCGGTAGAGGGTCATCGGCGCCACGCCGGCTTCGTCGATGACCTGGTTGACGCCGACGACCTGGATGCCATCCTGGTAGAACAGCTTCGTCGCCGTGTCGAGGATCCTGTCGCGGGGCTTGCCAGGCGTCATCGTCGGAGACTCCTCGGGTCGATCCTAGAGATAACGGTCTCTCTCGAGGAGAGTGTGCGGGAGGCTCGATGGATGCGCAAGTCTGCATTCTGCAAGTCTCCGTCTCACAGGTTTGCAGGTAGCACTCGCTCGGAACCATGCTGGATGATGCGGGGACGACCCGCGACCCAAGGGGGTGGAGGGCATCGTGACAGCCCGACTCAGCCCTACCGTGCGACGCCGGCGCCTCGGAGTCGAGCTGCGCCGGCTGCGCGAAGAGGCCGGGCTGACCATCGAACAGGTCGCGAAGAAGCTCGAGTGCTCGGACTCGAAGGTCTCCCGCATCGAGACCGGGCAGGTCGGGGCGATGCCCCGCGACGTCCGCGACATGCTGGAGCTGTACGGGGTCGGCGGCGAGCAGCGGGACGCCCTGATCCAGATCGCGCGCGAAGCGCGGCTGCGAGGCTGGTGGCACGCGTACGGTGACGTGCCGGTCGTGCCCCCCTACATCGGCTTGGAGGTCGCGGCGGCAACAATCAACGTGTACGGGGCGCTGCTCGTCCCCGGGCTGCTGCAGACCAGGCAGTACGCGGCGGCCGTCCAGCGTGCCGTCCACCCCGACCTGCCCGCCGAGCAGATCGAGCGCCGGGTCGAGCTCCGGGTCGCCCGGCAGTCCATCCTCGACGGGGACGACCCGCCCGAGCTCAGGACGATCCTGGACGAGGCCGTGCTGCGGCGCCCGGTCGGCGGGCCAACGATCATGGTGGAGCAGTTCCGTCACCTTGTCGGGATGGCCGGACGGCCCAAGGTGACGATCCAGGTGCTGCCCTTCACGGTGGGCGCGCACACCGGCGTGGACGGCCCCTTCACCATCCTCGGCTTCTCCACGCCGACCGACCCCGACGTCGTGCACCTCGAGCACACGATGGGGGACCTCTACCTGGAGCGCCCCGAGGAGATCACCCGGTATGCGCTGGCATTTCGCGGCCTGCGCGACGCGGCGCTCCGGCCGGACGCCTCGGCCGCGTTCCTGACCGACCTGCTGAAAGGTAGCCCACGATTAGCCTGGTAGTGCAGTTACGCGAGGACGAGCTCATGCTCCTCGTTGATCCTGCCGCGGTCTCAGCGGGCGATCAGCACCGGCCGGTCACTGAGATGGAGCACCTTGTGCGCGACGCTGCCGAGCACCAGGGCCGCAAGATCGGTCCTGCCGCGCGAGCCCATCACGATCACACCGGCGTCATCGGGTAGTCCCCCCGGCGACCAACGTAACGTTGCGGCAGGCGCTTAGGGTGTGACCTCCTCGGCCTGGAGAAGCGCCATCTGCTCGGCGTTCGGCATCGTGGGTGCGTCCTTGTCGCGGAGCGTGATCGGCTTCTGGTCCTGCACCACCCTCCGGTAGAAGTACAGCAGCACCGACAGCACCAGGACGCCGACGCCCAGGTAGAAGGGGTACCCGCCGAACTTGTAGCCGCCGAGCAGCGCAGCCAGCTTCTGCTGGGTCACGCCGAAGATCACGAACATGAGGTTCAGGACGAAGAAGACGCCGGCCAGCGCCACCCACACCGGCCCGACCTTGATGGGGCGCGGCCATCTCGGCCGGTCCTTCCGCAGCAGCAGGAAGGCCGAGAGCGCCAGCACGTGCGAGAGCACGTAGCCGATGTTCGACATGTACAGGATCGCCAGGTTGTTGGCGACGAACAGGATCAGGGCGACGTTGACCACCATGTCCACGGTCATGGCCCGGGCCGGCACGTGGAACCTGTTCAGGTGGTAGAGCTGCTTGACCGTCATCCCGTCCCTGGCGATCCCGTACAGCGCCCGGCCGCCATCCGCCGTGGCGGAGTTCATCGACAGGATGAGGCTGGCGATCAAGAGCACGAGTGCGACGCCGCCGAAGCCGGATCCGACGATGTTCCTGAACGCCTCGACGTAGAAGGGGCCATAGGCGGTCGTGGGATCCGGCGCGCCGGTCACTCCCCCCAGCCCGAGCGGGAGGAACACGTAGACCACCAGCGAGAACGACGCCGCCGTGCGAAGCGCCAAGGCGGTGTCCCGCTTCGTGTCGTGGTACTCGGGCGCGAAGCTGGCGCAGACCTCGATGCCATAGGCCGACCAGCACATGATGAACAGCCACACCATGGCGACCGTGAAGCGGCTGTACCCCGGCACGGCCGCGTAGTGAATGTTGGAGCTGTGCCAGTCTCCCGTCAGGTACGGCACGATCATGAACACGGCGAGCGGGATCATCAGCAAGACCCCGGTCACGTAGGCGACCGCCAGCGACGGCCTCACGCCGAGGATATTGAACAGCCAGACCACGACGATGAGCCCGACGCCGATCAGCTGCGGCAGGCCGATGTTGACGGGTCCCGTGCTGAAGTACCCGGGCGACGTTCCCCCCAGCTTGGCGTTCGGGAACCATTCGGCGGTGATCAGGCCTCCGATCAGGTTGCCGAAGATGGAGAGCACCACCGACCACCCGATCCAGTATCCGAACGCCGCAATCGGGCCGAACAGCGAGAAATACCGCCGCCATCCCTCGTAGGCGTACAGGGAGATGCCGCCGGGCTTGTCGGGGAACATGGCCGCCGTCTCGGAGTAGATCCAGTTCTGCAGGAGCCCGATGGTGGCGGAGATGCCCCAGAGGATCACCGAGCCGAGCACGCCGACGCTGTCGAACGTGAACCCGAGCGACGCGATCAGGAACCCGGGGTTACATAACGCGATGACGAACCCGTCGTACCAGCGAAGAGTCTTGAGAAGCTGGCGCTCCTCGATGACCGCCTCAGCCATCGTCACTCCCTGTGCCGTGCCACGAGCCCTTGGGCCGTGCCACAGGCCTTCGAGCCGTGACGATCCCGCAGATACCGTAGATACCGTTCTATAATGCGGCTCATTGTCGGCGAGGGCGAGAGGCAATGCAAGGGCGGTGCACCCAACTGCGGGTCTGGCAGTCTCGTACCGTGGCCGCCCCTCGGCCCGCGGGGTTCTAGGGTGCGCGGCGCGCCCATCACCGTCCGCTGCGACTGCGGCGACGTCCGGTACGTCCCCTACGGGGAGCGATGGACGTGCGAGCAGTGTGGCCGTCGCTGGAACACCGCGCAGATCCCGGCCGAGGCGTACTGGGGCATCATGCGGGAGATGCGCCGGTACCGGCTCTCGGTGATGGGGACGGCCCTCGCCATCGTGGCCGTGTTCGCGCTGCTCGGGGCCTTCGCCGGTGGGCGGTTCCTTCTCCTGATGCCGATCGTCCTGGGATTCTGGTTCCTCTGGTACATGCCGCTGTGGCGCCGGAAGGTCCGGCGCCGGGCCCGGAACCTCCCAAGGTGGCAGCTCCGCCCGGAGAAGGATGTCGACCCATAGCCGCCCGAGGTCGAGGGTCCCCGCCGCGCCGGTCGAGTCGGGGGGGCGGCCGGTGCTGCTGGCCACGCTGGACGTCCCGTTCGAAGAGCAGGCCTGGGTCGTCGCCGTGGACGCCGCGGTGGAGTCCGGGCAGCTGCTGATCGTGGCCAATATGGTGGTGCTCCCACCCTTGCCCCTGTCCGTGATGATGGGCTATGACCAGCTCGACTACACGCCCGAGCTGGCTCGGGCCCTGCGCGAGCCAGCGGAGCTGGCCCGTTCGCTGGGCGTCCGGGTCGAACGCCTCCGGGTGAAGAGCCTTCACCCGATCGAGGCCCTCGTGGAACTGGTGGACGAACGGAAGCCGGGATTGCTCGTTTTCGGCCCGGACCGAACGAAGCTCTCCCGCCGCGTCTATCGCAGGGCCGTCCGGGCCCTCCACCAGCACATCGACTGCCTGGTCTGGCTGCCGGACGAATACCTTCACGACGAGTCGAGGGGCGGGCCACCTCCCGCCGGGTGAAGCAGTCGCGAGATCCCGCCGACCTGCTGGAAAGGCAGCTGGCCTCGCGCCGAGCTGGGCAAGAGCGAGCTCCCAGATGAACACGCCGAAGCGTCGAGAAGCGTAGTTGACCGCTGACGAGCTGAACCGGACGATTCTTGCTCACCCTTTGGACAAGGGCGAGTTATGCTCCCGCCGCCGGTCAAGCTCCCCCGTTGACCGCGCTGCCGAGCAGCTCTCTCGAATCCCAGGAAGGGGATGTGGGATGGTCGATCTGTCCCGCGCTGTATGGCGGAAGAGCACGCGCAGCCACACGAACGGCTGCGTCGAGGTCGCATTCGTCGACGGTCACATCGCGGTCCGCGACTCGAAGGACCCGGGCAGCCAGATGCTCGTGTTCACTCCCTTCGAATGGCAAGCCTTCGTCAGCGGAGTGCGTGATGGGGAATTCGATCTCTAAATAGACCAGGCAAACGCAGGGAGAGCGGCGACGCCTCGGCCGGGCATCGCCGCTCCCTGCATTTTGCTCAAGCTGCCGAGCAGCTGCGCATTTCTACTGAGCCTCAACCCTCCGGCGGGATCCCGAGTTTGCCCGGTATGGGACCGGTAAGCCGGGCATACTCCGAGGCCCGGGCGGTGCGGCGCGCCGGCACCATACCGCGACCGCGCGGGAGTTCCTTGGCGACTTCGTCACGCCCCTGAGCGAGCCCGGGTCGTCGCAACGCCCTTACGCCTACCGTGACGGTCGTATATTCCGCCTTGCCGGGGCAACCCAGTCGGGGATCATGCCGACTGACCGGAGGCACAGCGATGAAGACCGACAGCGAGCTGCGGCGTGATGTCGAGGAAGAGCTGGAGTGGGAGCCGAGCGTTGACGCCGGGAAGATCGGCGTCGCCGTCAGCGCTGCTGCCTGAGGGACGCGCAGGCCGAGCATGGTCGTCCACCACCCGCCCCAGCAGCTCCGGCGCACCAGCGACCGGCCCGCCGCGAGCACCGACGTGCTCGCGGCCACCTCCCCGTCGTCGCCGTCTGGCAGCGCCGACGCCCCGCTCGGCGTGCCCACGACGTCGGCCCGCACACCGCGAGGGACCTGGGCGCTGTACTTCAACGGAAGCGAGGTCCTGGTCGTTCATCCTGGCGGGACCCTGGCCGGCCTCCCAGCCGACGTCGCAGCCGAACTGGACCGGCTGACCGCCCAGCCGGGCTACGGCGA
>DASYUT010000149.1 GCA_036000965.1 Actinomycetes bacterium | reverse complement strand
TGATGGTCCGGATCCTCGCCTACACCACGCCCGACCCCGGGAACCTGTTCCCCCTGACCCCGATCCTGGACGAGCTGCGCCGCCGCGGCCACCGGGTCGCGCTGCGCACGCTCGCCTCGCAGCTGCCGTCGCTGCAGGGTCGCGGGTTCGACGCGGCCCCGATCAGCGACCGGATCGAGGCCATCCAGCACGACGACTGGCGCGCCAGCAACCCGCGGGCGGCGCTGGCCCGCGCGGTTGGGACCTTCACCCAAGCCGCGGGCGGGCCCTCTGCCGCAGCCGACGCCTTCGAGACCCGCCTGCTGGATAGGGAGCTACCGCAGAAACTACCGTCCTGACAGGACCAGGCATCTTCAGCGCATTCCTAGACGAAGATGTCCCGGCGGCCCTCGGCGTGCGCCTGCTCGGCGAACTCGTAGAGGCGGCGCAGCCGCAGGCGGGGCCGCAGGCGGGGCCGCAGGCGGGGCCGCAGGCGGCAGCGCCGGCAGGCGAGCTCGACGCCCCGAGGGAGCGTGGGGACCGCGCGGGGGTTCTCGCTTTAGTAGCCCCACCCGGGGCCCGGGTAGGGCTGGAGGTAATCGCGCCCCGTCCGGCCCGGCGACCCGTCGATGAGCTCCTTGACCACGCTCGGGGCTCGGCCGATCTTCGTCACCATCCACGTGCTCATGGGGCGCATCAGCATCGCCATCGCCGGTGAGCGCCGCCCGAGATCCCGGGCGCAAGGGTCGCACCGCACGTTGATCTGGCCGACACCAGTGTAATTACCGCGCTGTTGTTCGCTCACGGCCAGCATTGTATGCTGCGGTCAATTCAATCGGCGAATGGGCACGGCCCTACCGCCTGACCATCCCACGATGCGCGTGGCCTGGTCGGGCGCTGAAGGGGTGCCCATCTTCATGCCTGACCGTCTGCTCACGGTCGAGGAGAGCCGCAAGCGCCTCCAGGTCTCGCGCGCCACGCTCTACCACCTCATCAACTCGGGCCACCTCCAGAGCGTCCTGCTCGGGCCGCAGTCCCGTCGCATCGTGGAATCCAGCGTGGACGCGCTGATCGCCGCCCGCGCCCATGTCATGGAGTTGGTCGCCCCGGCGTCTTCACCTGGTATACCGGCAGCTCGCCCGCCAAGATCGCCTACGTCCTCCTCGGCCTTCTCGGACTTGCCATCGTCGTGTACGTCGCGGTCCCAGTGCTCAAGATCCTCGGCGTCTGCTGGTCAGCGAAGATCGAAGCCCATCTAACGCCGTCGAAACAGCAGCGCGGTCGTCGCGGCCGGACGCGGAAGCGTCGATAACGCTGAGTGGCAGGGAGCGCGGCGGTCAGGCGCAGGGGCCTCACCGCACCGTCCGCCACACGAGCAGGATCGTGAGCGCCAGCGCGACTAGGCCGAAGGCGACCAGGGCGATGGCGTCCACCGCGTTGGGACTGGGCTTGCGCCAGTTCACTTCGGGTGGCCTTCCTTCCCGGTGGATCCGCCACGCTGGGCGAGTGCCTCTCCCGTGGCCAAGCCGCCCAGCCATGCCGCCCAGCTCGTGATCGTGGCCACGGCGATGGTGATCTCGTCATCGATGATGATCCCGGCCGACGCGGCGGATCCGACCACTCGGGCGAGGTCGGTCGCGGCGAGGTCGGCTCGGGCGGCCACGACGTGCAGCTCGGCGGGATCGGGTGGCCGGGCGCTCACGATCCGACCTCGGCGGTGTCGGTGGTTGCCACACCACGATTGGCATGGCAATGATTGCGGTGCATGGGGCCTCCCTGGGGCCTTGTGCCACGCCCCGGGGGCGGTTCCGGCCGTCGCCCGGGGCACTGCTGTTGTGGGCGAGCCGCGTCCCGGACTTTGGGGGTCTCAGCCGAACGCGGCTCGCCGCCGGTCAGTCGTACGCCAACTGTGCATAGCATGTCAAGACTCTGCACTGCTCTTCATTGGCCGTACAGTATAGGCAAGAGCGTGCAGGCTGCACCGTTGCTCGGCATACAATCGCGACACTCGGACTTTGGGGGTCACGGGATGCCGAACTACGGGCCAAACGACTTGCTGACCGAACAGCAGCTCGCTAATGAGCTGCACAAGAGCCGCGCGACCCTTGCGCGCTGGCGCCGGAGCGGGACTGGGCCGGCATGGTTGCGCGTCGGCAAAAGTCCGATGTACCGGTGGGCCGACGTGGAACGTTGGCTTGCTGACCGTCGCGACCGGCCCGAGGGGTAGGCTCCCGGCCGTGGCCGATGACCAGCAGGAGACCGCCTACCAGCTCGCCTATCAGGAGGCCGAGCGGGCAATCACGCAGCAGGCCGGCGCGCTCGAAGCGATCCGGGGCCGGGCCGGGACGCTACTCGCCGTGGCAGCGCTGGCCACGTCGTTCCTCGGCGGGCTCGTGCTCGGGGAGAAGGCCCCGGAGGGACGGCTGAGCTGGGCGGCCGTGGTGGCGTTCGTCGGCGTCGTGGCGCTCACCCTCTTCATCCTCCTGCCGACGCCCGGATGGCGCTTCGCGCTGAGCGCCCGGACCCTGATCGGGGACTACATCGAGGCCGATGATCCGGCGAGCGTGGCCACGATGTACCGCGAGCTGGCGCTGCACCTGGAACGCTACTTCGACGGCAACGCGGCTCGGATGAAGCGCCGCTACGTGGCGTTCATCGTGGCGAGCGCGCTGCTCGGGGCCGACATCCTGATCTGGCTACTCGTCCTTGTGAGGAGACGCTGATGGAGCGCAGGGAAGGCAACGATCCGAAGCCGGCAAGCCCGCCGAAGCAGCAGCCTGGGCAACCACGGCCACAGCCGGAGCCGTCACGGCCCGACCCGGCTAAGACCGAGTGGAGAAGTCGGCGTCTCCCTGAGCGGAAGGGGCGGTAGCGCCGCTCCGTGCCGTTACTTGGCCTACACCACGGGGATCGAAGAGGTTACCCCTGCCACCAGGTGACGGGGCGCCCGGCGGACCACAGGCACGAGAGACGGCGGCTCCGCCCCGTCGCCATCGGCCTTGACGCCTCCCCGAACTTCGGGCTGGCGGAGGGGGTGGCGGACCCGCCGGCCTGGAGCTACGTTGACCGGGCGACCCCCCTTTCCATCGCTGAACCGGCCGCACCTTCTCGACCCTGGCCCTGCGCCGGGGCCGTTTGGTTGTCCGGCCCCGTGAAGCCGCGCACGCCGTAGGCGGTCCGGTCCCTGCGCGGTAGGGGCCGGGCCGGCTGGCGCGGTACCGCAAAGCCGGCCAAAGCCTGGTAACGACTTGGGGCGACATGTCGCGTGTGCACGCTGCGCAGTAGGCTAGCCACGGTGGGTGGCGCCCGTAGGGAACACCAGGCCCGCCGCGGACGCCACCACCGGCCAAGTGACGGGAGCGTGAGCGATGGCCAGGCGCACGACAGAGACAGCCGAGCTGGTCGCGCTGCTCGACCGGGGACTCGACGGAGTGAGTATATGGGTATCTTGGCAGTCGCGAGAGCGAACTCCCCCCACATCGACCAGGACCGCCGATCAGGGCACGCCGCTGCGCGCAGACCAAGGGGGCGGTCGCCGCCAATGCGTTGCCAGCGACGTCCACCAGGCCACCAGATGGGACGAAATGGCACCGGGAAGCCGGCGCCGTTCCTGTGTCCTGTGCGGCGTACCCGCCCGCCCCGCGAGGGCGCGGGCGGGACGTTACGCGGCGGCCCGCCGGGCGGCGTGCCTCGGGTGGTGCCGCGCCCGCCACAGCGCGCCCGCACCGGCGAGGAGCAGCGTCACCGCGGCCAGCAGGGCCCAGGTGGTCGTGCCCGCCACACCGGTCAGGGGCAGCGTCCCGCAGCTCGTCGCGGCCGTGTCCTTGGCCATCATGGTCAGCGTCTCGCCCTTCTTGTTCCAGATGCTGACGTCGACCGTGCGCACCCCGTTGAGCTGGAGGGCGATCTTGGCCTGGACGGCGCCGGCCGAGCTCGACATCACCGGGATCGGCTTGCCGGTCGGGTTGAGCACCTTGCCGTTGCTCAGGTTGGTGGCCAGCAGGTAGAGCTGGGTGCTGGCCGGCAGCCCCTGGCCGGTCACGGTGACGCCTCCGCAGGTCGCGGTGCTGACCCGCAGGTCCTTGGGGACGGCGAACGCCGGCCCGGCGACCAGGCAGAGGGCCAGCGCGGCCCCGAGGACGGCGCTGCAGGTGGTGATGCGTCGCATACGGTTACCTCCCGACTGACTCGCAGGCTCGACGGTTGGCTGTGTACTGGTCGAGGGACCGGACCAGCCGATCGTCGCGGATCTTGTTGATGAGGTACGACAGGGCCGCGTTGGCGCTGTCGATCGCGGCCAGGCAGGCGGGGGGCGGGGGCCCGACCTTGGTGACGACCCGCTCCCGCACGATCGGGGCGGGCGCGGGGCTCGCGCGCGAGGGCCCGTCGGGCCCGATCAGCATGCCGGCGGCGATGCCGACCAGGAGCACGACGAGCACGGTGGCCACGGCCCCCACGAGCCGGAGCGCCACGCCCTTCCGGCGCTCCGGCTCGGCCTCCTTGGCTAGCTGCGGCGCCGCTTCCGCCTGCTCCCGCGCCAGGCGCTGGGCCGCGACGGCGCCGGCCATCGCGCTGAGGACCCGCTCCGACGGGATCTCCGGCTCGGGTCGCTCGACCCTCGCCTGGCCGGGTCCTGCCCGCGCCTGGGCGGGTCCTGCCCGCGCCTGGCCGGGCCCCGCCCGCGGGTCCCTCGTCTGCCTGGCCGGTCCGGCGGCCCCGCCCCCTTGCCGTGGCACCGGGGTCCTCGGCCGTGCCACGGGCTTGGCCGTGTCGTCCCTCCTCTCCGGCTCCGCCGGACGGCCCGGCTTCCCCCCTGCCCGCGCCGCGCCCTTGGCCGTGGCGGACCGCTGCGCCGCCGGCTCGTCGGTGGCCGCTCCGCGCCTGGTCGGGCGGAGGAACCGGCGCCGGCTGGCCGGCTCCTGGTCTGGCCCGCCCGCGTCCCGCACGCCGGCGATCAGGTCCGCGAGCTGGAAGGGGCGCACCAGGAAGCGCCGGTCCGGGTCGGGCGGCCAGTCACTGGTGTCCTCCTGGCTGTCGACCGGCACCAGCAGCCGGCCTTGAAACCGCTCGCGAACCTGCTCGTACGACCGTCGGCGCGAATCCGCCGGCAAATCGAGGACGACGGCGTCAATTACCCGCCCCCGGGAGTCGGGCAATTCGCGCGCCGACTTGACGATGGAGAGCTGGTCGGGGTCTGCGAGCGCTATCGTCAGGATCGCGCCGAGTTTCTGGTCGTTCGAGATCAGGACCACGCGCTTGTTCATGCCTGCCCCCGCGGGTCAGAAGCCGTGGTCGCGAATTGCCGTGCCTTGCTGCCGCTGAGCAAGGCCACGGCCGCTCCGGTCCTGACCGGTCGA
Organism: Actinomycetes bacterium; assembly: GCA_036000965.1. Lineage (NCBI taxonomy): Bacteria > Bacillati > Actinomycetota > Actinomycetes > Actinomycetes bacterium. The sequence goes on along the minus strand of DASYUT010000149.1, from coordinate 6,390 downwards.
ACCAGATCTTGGCGTGAGAATTGTGTATCCGCCGGGCCGGGTCCGTGTCAACAAAAACCGCCGTACCGTGCTTAGGCCAACCGACGTATTCCATTTTATTCGGTCAGCTGAATCCCCATGTTCTCCGAATATGAACCGAGAGGATTATCCACCTCGAACAGCTCGATCAAGACGATCATGTCCCCAGCAGGGGCGGGTAACCTCGGGGCCGTCCACCGCGACCATCATCGACGGCAGGAGTCGCGCACGCCGGGACGGGCGGGACAGCCACCCGGTCGGGTGGCGCGAGCCTCGCCGGACAGCGCGCCGTCGGAGAGGACCGACATCGAGACCGTGGCCAGGATCCACACCGGGCAGGCGACGCTGATGGCCGCCGCCCGGCGGGGCGACAGGGCGGCATTCGCCGAGCTGGTCGAGCGGCACCGCCCGGTCCTGACCGCGCTCTGCCGGCGGGCGCTCGCTGACCCGGAGCTGGCTGAGGACGCCGTGCAGGAGGCGGTGCTGCTCGCTATGACCAGCCTGGACCGGCTCAGGCAGGTGGACCGGTTCGGCTCTTGGCTGGCCGGCATCGGCCTGAACGTCTGCCGGCGCTGGCTGCGCGAGCGTTCCCGCGAGAGCTGGTCGTGGGAGGCGGTCCAGGGCGGCCGGGCCGCCGACCGGCCCGCGGCCGGGCCGGGCCCCGAGGAGCTGGCCGAGGCGGCCGAGCTGGCCGCGCGGATCCGCCGTGCCGTGGCCGGGCTGCCGGCCGGCCAGCGGACCGCGGTGACCCTGTACTACCTGGCCGGGCTGAGCCAGGCCGAGGTCGCCGCCTACGCCGGCACCAGCATCGCGGCGGTGAAGACACGGCTGCACAAGGGACGGGCCGGGCTGCGGGAGCAGCTCCGGCCCTGGTGGAAGGAGGAGCACATGGGCACGGCAGCGGCGGTCGAGATGCGGGTGGCGGACGTGCGCCGGGCCCCAGGTGGCGACGAGGCCCCGGCCCGGCACGTGATCCTGCTGGAGGAGGTCGGCGGCTCCCGCCGCCTGCCGATCTGGGTCGGCATGTTCGAGGCGACCGCGCTGGCCATCACCATGACGGGCACCGACCTGCCCCGGCCGGGGACCTACCGCTTCGCGGCCAGCCTGCTCGAGGCGGTCCGGGGCCAGCTCGCCGAGGTCCGCGTGAACCGGCTCGCCGAGGGGACCTTCTACGCCGAGGCGGTCCTCGACGGCCCGGAGGCCCAGGGCCGGGTCGACGCCCGCCCGAGTGACGCGCTCAACCTGGCGCTGCTCGTCGGGGCGCCCATCCGAGTCGAGGCGGCGGTACTCGACGCATGCGAGGCGGCGAGGTCGGGCAGTCCCCGCCTGCGCGAGATGGCGGGGGAGGTCGACGCCTACCCGGACGGGGCCGACGAGATCGTGGCCGAGGCGCGAGCCGAGTGGGCGCGGGCCATGGCCGTCTTCGAGGCGGCGCGTGCCCCCGGCCAGAGCGCCCCCGGCCAGAGCGCCCCCGGTGGCCAGGCCACCGGCGGCCTGGGTGCCGGCGGCCAGGGCGCCTGCGGCGCCGGGGTCACATAGGCCCGCGGGTACCGGCTTCTCAGCGTCCTCGGGCCAGGTAGCGCCGGAAGGCCTCGAGGCCGTCGGGCGCGAACGCCCACTCGTCGAGCACGCCGACCAGCTCATCCTCGGGCATGAAGGCGCCCCAGGCGATCTCCTCGGCCTGGTGGCGGATGGGGCCGTCCCACACGACCTCGAAGACCGCGTACCAGGACGGGTTGTCCGCCCAGCATGGCGCCGGCATTGCGCTGGACGGGTCGTACCCCGGCCCGTGCGCTGGCACTGCTCGGCGTGTGACCGGGGTGGTGTGCGCCTGTCGACAGGGCAGGCGCAGGTGGCAGGTCCGCGTGCGGCGTGGACGGTGGGGTCCGGGCGCTCCTGTCGTGGTCGCTCACCTGCCGGGCCGGTCGAGGCTCACCGCTGCGGTGGCTGCGTCCGGCGTCGGAGGTTGAGGCTGCGTCGGTATTCGCGGTTGCCGTCGGCGGCTTCGATGACCAGTTCGATGAGCTCGTCGGAGTTCAGGGTGGCCAGCCAGGGGCGAAGGTCCTCGACGGACGCGGTCTCCGCGGCCAGCGCGGCCGCCGGTGGCGAGTCGATGCCGAGGTGGGTGAGGCCGACCCAGACAAGGTGGGAGCAGAAGCTCCTGGCGAGTCCCTGGGAGCAGTCGCACTCGCCGTCCAGCGACCCGCCGGCTCGGTGGTGCAGGATCGTCTCCAGCGTCTGGCCGTCGTCGAGCCGGATCGTCGCGTACAGACTCCACTCGTCCTCGTACGGCCCGTCGATCTCCACGACGTGTTCCCCGGCGGCCCGGAAGGCTTCGTCGCCGGCCTGGATCCGCAAGTCGGCGACGGTGAACCCAGCGGCGTCGGTCATCGGGGCCACCGCCATGCCGACCCGCGAGGGTCGTGGTCCAGCACTGCTCGATGGCCGTGCCGGCCCAGCGGCGTGAGCTGGTAGCGGCCGTCGGGGAGGCGTTCGATCCCGCCGACAGCCACGAGCTGGTCCAGCAGCGAGGCCACCAACCCGATGTGGTCGTGGCCGGGCCGGGGCGACCGGTCGAGATCATCGGCGGACATCGGCACAGCTGCCTGCCACAGCGCCCACAGCAGCGGCGGTGTGATCCACGGCTGGTCGACCGCTCGACCGTCGTAGACGAGCGCGCGTCCGTCCACGGCGGCGGACTCCCACAGACTGGTCCACAGGTCGAGGGTCTGGCTGTCGTCGTCCAGTGCGGTCAGGCCGGGGCCGGCAATGGCGTCCTTGGCGGAGATGTCGATCAGGCCAAGGTCTTCAGCGAGCCGCCAGGCGGCCTCGAGGCGAGGCAGGCTCTTTGCACTGTGGAAGGTAGCCGGCGGCGCGGGCAGCCGGAGAACCCGCAGCGCATCTGGCACCTCGTGCTTTTTCAACCTGCCCGTCGGGGTGACCGCCCGGGGACTGGCCGTCCACCGCGCCAGGCGGACCAGGTCTTGCAGCAGACTCACCTGGCGTGCACTCGCCGCGAGCGCGGCCACCTCCGGCGTCGCTGGAACGCGCGCCGGCGGGCACGCCGGCGCCTTCCGCCGGAGGACGATCTTGGCGAGCCGCTCGTTGAGCGCACGCAGGTCAAAGCGTCGCGGCCGGTCACCGTCGTACTCGGCCGGGTACGGTCCGACGCCGGCAACACAGCGTGGACAGCGGATGCCGGGGACGGTCGACTCCACCGCGTCGACGACGATGTGATGCTCCCAGCATGCGCCGAGATCGTAGGTGTAGCTGATGACCTTGCCGGGACGGCTGGCGACCTCGGCCAGCGGCACGTCATCGTCTTCACAGCCATCCAGGCAGGGATCGGCGTACCTGCGGCGGCCGATCTCGAACGCGTACAGGTGATCGCCGTCCCAGTCGAACAGGGCGAGGACGACCTCGTGCAGGCCAGCCAGCGTCAGGTCAGACGGCACCTCGACCTGCCGTCGGGTCGGCGTCACCACCTGCGGCAAGGACACGGTCAGCCGATGCATCGACTCCACTACCGGGACCCCTCTTCGCAGACGGTCGGGCGCGGGTGACATCATCCCTCGACTTCCGCGGTGGCGCATCCGGCGGCGGCCATCAGGTCCCGCCTGCCGCTCGCCAGCGTGATGGGACCGGCGGGCTGCCACGAGGGAAGGGACCACCCGGCACATCCGCCAGGTCGCACCCACACCCGGCGCACCGGCCGGCAGCGCACTCCACGACATGGCCCGGGTCGCGCATCTGGGCCGACGCGCTCCCCAGCTCGCCGGGCTGCTTGCCGACGCGCACCGCGGCTGCCAGCTGCAGGACGAGGTGGTCGTGGCGGTGCGGCTGGCTGTCCCCGGCCCGGTGGTCGATGGATCCGAACGGCTGGACTACGAGCAGGAAGCCTACTTCGCCTTCCGGTGGTGGCCGGTCGCCGAGGTCGCCGGCAGCGGGGCGCGGTTCTATCCCGGCCGTCTACCGACGCTGCTGCGCGTGTTTCTTGGCGGCGAGGAGATCGACGAGCCCTTCGAGTTGTGGTCCTGATCGCCGCAACCCCAACCACCAGTGGCCGTCTTGCTGCTGCTGGTGCGTCTGGGGCTGCGGGCCGGGGAGGTCGCGGCTCTTGAGTTCGACGACGTCGACTGGCGGGCGGGCGAGATCGTGGTCCGTGGCAAGGGGCGGTGCCAGGAGCGGCTCCCTCTTCCCTCGGATGTGGGTGAGGCGCTGGCTGGCTGCACCGAGGTCGGCCTCGCGGTGCGTGCAGCAAGCTGTTCCTTCGCGCCTGTGCACCGCTTGCCGGGCTCAGCGCCGCTGGCGTCTCGTGGGTGGTCTACAACGCCTGTGGCCGCGCAGGCCTGGCCCGTGTGGGCGCCCACCGCCTGCGCCATACCGCGGCGACCGAACTGCTCCGCGCCGGGGCGCCCCTGTCGGAGGTCGGCCAGGTGCTGCGTCACCGCAGCACCGGCACGACCGCCATCTACGCCAAGGTCGACCAGGGCGCGCTCGGGGCGTGGCCCGGCCGGGCCGGGAGGTGTGGCATGACCGAGCTGGCCACCACCCTGGAGGTCTACCTCACGGTGCGCCGCTCGCTCGGCTACAAGCTGGAGCGGGCGGGCCGCCTGCTGGCGGACTTCGTCGCCTTCTCCGAGCGCGAGGGCGCCGACACCGTGACCACCGAGCTCGCCGTGAGGTGGGCGACCCTGCCGGGAGGCGCAAGCGTCGGCTGGTGGGCACAGCGCCTGGGCGTGGTGCGCGGCTTCGCCGGCTGGCTGCAGGCTCTGGACCCCTCCACCCGAAGGCTACAACCAGCCCACCCGCCGTCAAGACCCGCTATCTCAATACTTTGAGTTTTCCCGTGTTCGGGTGACGGTCCTTGCACGCCTGTCGTCGCTGGTCATGGCACTCGACCGCCGCTCCTCCACTGTCACCTACATGTGAGAAACTCAATAAGGATAGGTCCGTCGACACAAGGGCTTCAATTTCAATAACTTGGACAGTCGGTGGGGTCGTTCTACACTGCACGCATGACTGTGGACGAGGGAGTGCTCGCCGAGAAGTTCGCCGCTGTCTTGCCGTATTTGAACGAGCGGGACCGCAGGCGGGTGCTGGCCGCCGAGGCGCGGGCGCTTGGCCGTGGCGGGATCTCGGCGGTGGCCCGAGCGGCCGGGGTGTCGCGCCAGACGATCCACACGGGGCTAAAGGAACTGGGCGCCCCACCCGAGGCCAGCGGCGGTCGGGTGCGGCGGCCTGGCGGGGGACGCAAGCGGCTGACCACGACCGACCCGGAGCTTGCCGGTGCGCTAGACCGGCTGGTCGAGCCGACCACCCGGGGCGACCCCGAGTCGCCGTTGCGCTGGACGACCCTGTCGATGCGGCACCTGGCAGATGCGTTGACCGGCCAAGGGCATCCGGTGAGCCCGACGGTGGTCGCGGGTGCGCTGCGGGCGCAGGGCTACCGGCTGCAAGCCCCGACCAAGACCCTGGAAGGTGCCCAGCACCCCGACCGGGATGCCCAGTTCCGCTACCTCAACGACACCGCCCGTGCCTATCTCGACCAGGGCCTGCCGGTGGTCAGCGTCGACACCAAGAAAAAGGGCTCTATTAAGCTGGATGTGGGCGAACGTGTGTTTGCTCGTATGGGAGGCGAAGGGTGATGGGCCGCAGGCGAGCAGCACCAGCGCGAGCGCGGCCTGGGCGGAGTGGAACCGGTAGGCGCGGCGGGTGATGAGCCGCACCTTGTGGTTGAGCGCCTCAACCCGAGCGTTGTTGATGCCAAGGCGGATCGCGGCGAGGATGCCCTCACGGTGGGTGCGGACGGTGCCGGCGAGCTTGACGAACGGGTCCAGGCGGCTGCGGGCGGCCTTGACGCACCAGCGGTCCAGCAGCTCGGTCGTCTCGCTCGGGGTGGGGTCGCCGGCGAAGACCGCCCGCAGGGCCTCCTTGAGCCCGTGGGCGCGCCAGGCCGCGCCGCCGTGGCGGCGCAGCGTGCGCAGGGTGGCGGCCTGGGTGTCGGTCAGACGCTCGGGGCGCTCGGGGCAGCACCCACCGGGCGCCTTTGAACTTCTTGGCCTTGTCGGGGTCCACGGCGCGCAGTTGGTTCCAGACCTGCCGGCGGACCTGGTCGAGCGCGCCGCTGGCGAGGGCAACGACGTGGAACGGGTCGATGCACACCGTCGCGTTGGGGGCGTGGCCCGGCTTGGCCACCGACTTCAGGTCGGCCGCGCCCATGTCGGTGGAGACGGCGGCAAGCTTGGCTGCGCGGTGCTCGCCCAGCTCGGCGAGGAACTGGTCGCAGGTGGCGGTGTCCTTGCCTTCGGCGCCCCATACCACCTTGCCGCTGCGATGCTCGGTGACCAGGGTGAGGGAGCGGTGCCCCTT
>DASYUT010000148.1 GCA_036000965.1 Actinomycetes bacterium | reverse complement strand
GCTGGACCGGATCGGTCGGCGCGGAGGCGACGCGGCGGCTGGCGTGTGACGCCGACCTGACCCGGGTGCTGGTCACCCGCGGCCCCCACCCCGACCCTGGCAGCGGCAGGGACGACGCCACCAGCCACCCCGGCGGCGACGGCGAGGGCTGGGACGGCTGCCGGGACGGCCAGGCCGGTGGGGTTGGTGCGGGTGGGCTGGCCGCCCGGTTGCGGGCGGCCCGGCGGCTGCTCCCGCCGGCGCTTGGGGGGCCGCCGACCCAGCCGTTGGAGGTCGGCCGCGCCACCAGGACCGTCGCCCGCGCCCAACGCACCGCCCTGGTGGTGCGGGATGGTGGCTGTGGGTTTCCCGGGTGTGACCGGCCGCAGAGCTGGTGTGAGCATCCTATGGGGAGGAAGTCAAGGACGAGCCTGAGGGTGGATGGGCGTGCGGGATCGGCTCGACGGGTGGTGCACCGGTCGAGTGAACCTGGTGTGTGTGTGGTGGCTGCTGTGGGCGGTGCCTGGCCCGTCTCCCCGGCTCTGCCTAGCGTGCAACCGGGTTTGGCCCAACATCCTGTATCCGAGCTTGGGGGGAGACGGGCGGGGCTGCTCATGCTCACACGCGGGTGATCCCCAAGGCGCTGTTGCATCTGCTATGAGCAAGCCCGAGCAGGCAGAGTGTCGGCATGAGCACTCTTCACCCTCGTCCCGCTCCCATCGCTCGGTCTGCCTTCGCCGGCTGCTGGTTCCCGCCCGAGGTGATCGTGTTGGCTGTGCGCTGGTATCTGCGCTTTGGCCTGTCCTATCGCGACGTGGAGGAGTTGCTCGCCGAGCGTCATCCAGCAGTACCTCGGCGCCGGGCTGGTGGATGAGCTGCAGATCCACGTCGCGCCGGTCCTGCTCGGCCAGGGCAAGCGGCTGTTCGACCACCTCGGCCCCGAGCAGATCGAACTGGAGCGAAACCGGGTGGTCGAGTCCCCGTTCGCCACCCACCTGCGGTTCCGGGTCGTCAGGTAGCACCGCACGCCCGACGCGGCCCACAGACCACGCCGTCGGTGTCGAAGGATTGCGTTCGTCAGGCACCAGGCGGGATCCGACTGACGGATCCGACCGCCCGTTCGCAAGCAGGCCACACCTGAGGAGTGAAAGGTGGAACTCGGTGTTTCCCTTCCTACATTCGGATCGACCGCGTCACCCGAGGCCATCGCCCAGGTTGCCGAGGGCGCCGAGCGCATCGGCCTGGCCGCGGTATGTCAGATCATGATCTGACTCGAGACCTCGGGCGGGCCGGCTCGGCGAGCCTGTAGGGGTTCGCCATCGACCTGGCGGGCAAGGACGGCTACGAGGACTCGGTGCTACCGGTCGGCCTGCCCGAGGAGGCCCTGGACTGCGCCTGCGGCTCTCCCTCGCCGACCCCAGCGCCTGGCAGGAATACCTTCAACCAGCCAGCTCCTGACCACCCACGAACCTCCAAACAGGAGCACCAAGGTCACGCGGAAAGGAGCAGCGTCGTGGACGTGTATCCGACCCTCGCCTATCGCAACGTCAACCTCGCGCTCGAGTGGCTTGGGAACGCGTTCGGCCTCGAGCCGCGCGTCTTCGACGAGGGGGACATCGAGGAGATCCATCATGCGGCGCTCATGCACGGCGACGGGATGGTGCTCGTGGAATCCGAGCGCCCCAACGAGCTGCACGGCCGCCACAGCGGGCGGGGCTGGGTCTACGTCGCGGTGGATGACATCGATGGCCACTACGAGCGGGCGAGGGCCGCTGGCGTTGATGTGCTGAATGAGCCCCACGACGCCATGGGCGGCGCCCAGCGCGGGTACAGCGCGCGTGATCTCGAGGGCAACCTCTGGACTTTCGGCACAGCGAGGCCCAAGCGGTGACGGAGACCCTCTTGCGACGCGGAACGAGTCTCACCCCAGAGGATCGGTGAAGTTGCCCGGTTCGGTGGACGGGTTTGGTCTGTCCCTGGTTTCGTGGAGTCGGGGAACTGGATTTCTTCATGCCACGGTGGTGGGCTGGAGGTTCTCGACTCGTTCGGGCTGAGCATGCCCATGGCGCTGTGTCGGCGCAGGCCCTGGCTTGGAAGGTCGGGTCACGCCTGACCGCAGCCAGCGGAAGGCCTGAACCTGTGATGAGCAGGCCAAACGCCGCGCCGCGCTGTCACGACGAGTTGTACATTGTCCGAACACCCGAGACGTCTGATCAGGGCCTTCCGGTGGTTCGGCTCTTCACGGGGACCGGGCAACTCGGCGCAGTGCCTGGCGCGGCTGACTCTTGTAGCGTATCCGCCGGCTCAGGTCGTTTCGGTGAGCACTTGGTCCAGGACGCGGCCGCACTGCTCAGGGAGGGCCACGAATCCGCCGTGGTCACCGGGGAAGTCGACCACGGTGGTACCGAGCTGGTCGGCGAGTGCCACGGCGGTACGGTTGGCGAGCTGCCCTTTCGACGTGGTCCCGCCGGCGACCACGATGCGCGTCGACGCCGCCCGCAGCGCCTGGATGTCGGGCCGGTAGCGCGTGGTCGGGCGGATCAGGTGCGCCAAGAAGTGTTCGGTGGTGGCGCGCATCCGGGCCATCTGCTCCGGAGAAGGTTCCCAACGCGGTGCGTCCGCCTCCTGGCCGGGCGCGTCGCCCAGGCCGGCATGGGTCATGAACTTCTGCATCGCCTTCTCGGCCCCGTCGGCGCGGTACGTGTCGTAGATGTCTTGGATCTGGGCGCGCACCTGCGCGTTGTCGGGCAGCAGCTCGACCACCGGAGGTTCGTGGGCGACCAGCGTACGCACCTGGTCGGGGTGGGCGGTGACCAGCGCGAGCCCGACGACGGCTCCGCCGCTGCTGCCGAAGACGTACACCGGGTCGCCGCCGAGCGCGGACAGCAGGCGGTGTACGTCCTCGGCCTGCTGCTCGGGCGTCACGTCTTCGGTGGTGTCCTCGCGGCTGCTGTTGCCGATGCCGCGCGGGTCGTAGGTCACGACGGTGTAGTCGTCGGCGAGCGCGTTGGCGAGTGGGGCGAAGCCGGTGCTGTCCATCGGCGAGCCGAGCATGAGCAGCAGCGGGCCGGAGCCCCGCCGCTCGTAGTAGAGCCGTGCTCCAGGCACGTCCAGGGTGTGAATCGTCGGATCGGAGTCAGGCATGGCGAGTCGTCCTTTCGTGCTGTCGCGACCACGTGACGCTACACGATTAGACCAGGGCCGACTCGAAACTCATCGGCGGGTGCTTCGCCGGCGACCCGAGCCGGTTGGTCAGCTGGCCTCGGGTCCGTCGATCCGCCCGGCGCCGAACGTCTGCCGCAGCAGCGCCACGGTCTGCTCTCGAGGATACTGACGTCCTGGGTGCCAGTCTCATCGTCCAGCGGCTGGTCTTCGGGGTCGAAGCCCTCCTGCATGGATGGTGGCTCTTCGTCCGTGGCGGACCGGCCCCGTCGTCTGACGCAGTGGCGGGCTTGGCCGGCTGGGTTGCCGTCCGGCGTCCTCTCGGGGCCGCCGTCCGGCTCAGACCCGAGGCCGCGTCCGCCACCAGCTTTGCGTGGTCGCGCCAGCCGTACCAGAAACTACCGTTGCCGAGGAAGGGCACTGACACCCTACTGGTGCGTGCAGCGCGGAGTCGCGGCGACGCCTCCGGTGACCTGCACGGATAGGAAAGAGGTAGGAATCCGGTAGGTGCACCGACCAGATCCTCGCAAGCCACACGGGAACGCGTATCCATTGGCGAGATCGCCATCGCCGACCCACACGCATGGGCCAGCTACTACGGCGCCAACCTCGACGAGCTCCACATGCCCTTCAGCTTCCGGCTCGTCGGCGTGCCCTGGCAGGCCGCCGCAGTCCGCGACGTGATCGACACGATCGAAGCCGTCATGCCGCCCGGCGCGTGGCCCACGTGGGTACTCGGCAACCACGACGAACCCCGGGTAGCCATCCCGCCTGACCTTGGCGTGGTGGCCTGGTAGCTGGATCGTCCGCCCGGTGACCAGCGGTGCTGCCGATATCGGGGTGTTCGGATTGTGCAAGTTGAGTCCGCACTTGCCGCCCCCGAACCTGTGATGAGCAGGGGAAACAGTGCTGTGTGCCGTCACGGCGAGTTGTACATTGTCTGAACACCGGTGACCCGACTCGCTGGCAGTAAGAACGGCCACGAGCGGCAGCGCGGGGCGGGCGCGAGCGTCCGCGCAGGAGCCACCCTGCGTGCCTTCAGAGCACGCCCGGTATCACGTCGTAGAGCGCGCTGCCAACGCCGGGTAGGGCTGGCTGTTCGGGCTGCCTGTTTGGCTGCCTTGGCTGCGGGGCAAGGATGGAGCATCACGCGGAGGAACCGGCTTGGGCGTCGGGGCCGCTGGGGAGACGAGCATGCGCCGACTGTTGACCGGTGGGACCGTCTGGGCCGAGACGACCTGCATGCCACGCGCCACCTGGCTGCTGGTTGACGAGGGCCGCGTGGTCGCGGTCGGCGACCACGACGAGCTGGGCGGGACCCAGCCGCCGCCCGCCGACCAACTCCTCGATCTCCGCGGCGGCCATGTCCTGCCCGGATTCGTCGATGTGCACCTGCACCTGAGCCAGGCGGCCTGGTTCCCGCTTGGCGTGGACGGCTTAGGCTGGCGGAGCCTGGCCGACGCCCTGCATGCGGTGCGCGTCAGTGCCGCCGCAGCGCCTGAGCCGGATGCGCCGTGGCTGCTGTTTTGGAGGGTCGCGCGCTGGAGCTGGCCGGAGGGGCGGCTGCCGACCGCCAGGGAGCTGGACGAGGTCGCGCCGGGCCGGCGGGTGCTGGTCTCCACGCTGGACATGCACCGCGGCGCGGTCTCCTCCGCGGGCCTGGCCGCGATCGGGCTCGCCACCAGCCGCGGCACCACCGGCTTCGGCCACGATGTCACCTGTGACCGGCGGGGCCGGCCCACGGGCGAGCTGTGGGAGACAGCCTACGGGCTCGCCCTGCAGCGCGCCCTCACCGACACCATCGCGCACGCCGACGAGGCCGGCGACGCCGGCGTCCAGGCGGTGCTTGTGGCCGAGGCCAACCGCCTGCTTGCCCACGGCATTACCCACGCCCACGACCCCTACGTGTCGCCGGACTGGCACGAGCGCATGGTCGCCCTGCACGCCGCCACTCCGCTGCGGCTGTCGTGGGGCACCGGCGCCCCGGCGGGGATGCACACGAGCCCACCCGGTCCGCAGGCGGCGCCCGACGGGCCCTACGGCGACTCGGGCCGGGAGGTGAAGCTGTTTGCCGACGGCGGCGACCGGTGCGCGTTCCGCCTGCCCGTCCGGGCGCTGGTCGGCCTTGTTGGCGGCGCGATCGGGGAGGCGTGGCGGCTGCGCGCCGCCGGCCCGCTGCGGGAGGCGCTGCGCCGCAAGCTGGTCGTGCGCCCCGGCCGCCTCGAAGCCCCGTACCTGCGCTACACCGACGACGAGCTGGCCGGCCTGATCGCCGCGTATGCGGGGGGCGGGGTCAGGGTGCGCATCCATGCGCTGGGCAACCTCGCCGGCGAGCAGGCCGCCCGGGTGCTGCGACGGGTTGGCGTGCCGCCGGGCGCCGCCACGATCGACCACCTGCTGCTGCTTGATCCCACCACCGCCGACCGCGTCGGCAGCACCGGAGCGCCCGTCTCCTACCAGCCTGGCTTCCTGCCCCGCTACGGCGCCATGCTGCAGGCGGCGCGGGCCGACCGCTACCTGACCGTGCTCGGCGGGCGGCTGCTGCTGCAGGCGGGGGTCCCGCTGGCGCTCAGCTCCGACCACCCCTGCGGGCCGGTTGACCCGCTCCACAACCTGCGCGCCGCGGTGGAGCGGCGGCTGCCAGGCGCAGACGGCCGGCAGCTCCAGCCAGAACAGGCGCTCACCCGCGCCGAGACCGTCCGTGCGGCGACCGTGACCGCGGCGGGCTCCCTGCAGGCGCCCGGTGGCGGTGGGCTTGCGCCCGGCGAGATCGCCGACTTCGTCGTCTGCGACGGCGACCCGTTCCAGGAAGGCACCCGGGTGGCCCAAACCTGGATCGGCGGCAGGCTGGTCTGGCAGGCGCCCGGCCAGGAAGGGTCTGGTGGGCCCACCTCGACCTCGACGTCGACCGTGTCCGCGACGCCGACGTCGAGGTCGCCGCGGCGCTGACCAACCAGGGCAATGCCATGGCATGCCAGAAGGGAGAAAGGAGCACCGTCATGATGACCGGGCTGCTGGGCGCATTCATGTGGCTGATGATGGGCCTGATGCTGGTCGGCCTCGCCACCGGCGGCGTCGCCTGGGCCCTGCGGCGCCTGCGGGGCCGACCCTCCGGTCTGCCGCCACAGGCGGATGAGACGCCCGAGGGGGGCTTGCGGCGCCGCTATGCGGCTGGCGAGATCGACCGTGACGAGTACCTCCGCCGCCAGCGCGACCTCACCGAGCACTGACCGTCCCCAGCGGATTCCCGGCGCGGCCCGCCACGCGCTGTTTCCCTGTGACCAGGCCGACGCGCTTGTCCTGGCCCACACATTCGGCCAGGACACAGACCTGGACGGGCCAGTGACGTTCGCGCTTGCGGCGACTGTATAGGGTGGCGGGTCGTGGTGTCAGAGAGAACGGACATGGCCATGTCAAGGCCGGTGTTGATGGCAGTCGATGACGCCCCAGCGGCGCTTGGAATTCTCGAGCAGGAGCTCGACAAGCGCTATGGGGCAGACTACCGGGTGATCTGCGAAGGCAACGCGGAGGCTGGGCTGCAAGGGCTGGAGCAGATCCAGGCGGACGGCGGGCAGGTAGCGCTGGTGCTTGCCGACCAGTGGATGCCCACCATGACCGGGGTGGCGTTCCTGACCCGCGCCCACCGCCTGCATCCCACCGCGCAACGAGCGCTGCTGATCGACTGGGGTGATCGCTCGACCGCCGAGCCGATTCTGCAGGCCGCGACCTTCGGCCAGATCGACGATTGGGTCGACAAGCCCTCCCAGCCCGGCGATGAGCGGTTTCACCAGGCGATCAGCGGGTTTCTCTACGAGTGGGCGCGGCTGCACCGTCCGCGGTTCCAGGCTGTCCGGGTCGTCGGCGATCGGTGGTCGGCCCGATCGCATGAGCTCCGGGACCTCCTCAGTCGCAACAGCATCCCGTCCGGCTTCTACCCGGTGGACTCCGAGGAGGGTCAGACGCTCCTCGGCTCGGTCGACGCGACCCGCGAGCAGCTGCCGGTGGTGGTGCTGTTCGACGGCCGGGTCCTGGCCAATCCGTCCAACGCCGCGCTCGCCGAGGCCCTGGGGGTGCGGACGCGCCCTGCGGCCACCACCTACGACGTCACCGTGATCGGGGCGGGCCCGGCCGGCCTGGCCGCAGCGGTGTACGGGGCCTCCGAGGGGCTGCAGACCGTCATCCTGGAGCACGAAGCCATCGGCGGCCAGGCGGGTACCAGCTCCAAGATCCGCAACTACCTCGGCTTCCCCAGAGGCGTGAGTGGCGCCGAGCTGGCGCAGCGGGCCTACGAGCAGGCGTGGATGCTTCGGGCCGACTTTGTCTACGGCCAGCGCGCTGTCGGCCTGCGTGCGGCCGGACCCGACCGAATGGCGAGCCTTAGCGACGGCAGCGAGGTCGCCAGCCGCGCGGTGATCCTCGCCACTGGCGTGAGCTACCGGCGCCTGGGGGTTGCCGGCTTGGAAGCCTTGATCGGGGCGGGGGTGTTCTACGGCGCCGCCGCCTCCGAGGCCCAGGCCATGAAGGGCCAGGAGGTGTATGTGGTCGGCGGGGCCAACTCCGCTGGCCAGGCTGCCGTGCACCTGGCCAGGTACGCCACCCACGTCACCATGCTGATCCGAGGTTCCTCGTTGGCCGCCACCATGTCGGACTACCTGGTCCGGGAGCTCGAAGCGGCCCCCAACGTCACCGTCCGCCTGGGGCTAGAGGTCGTCGACGGCCACGGCGACGGGCGGCTCACCAGCCTGACCCTCAGAGACCGGCGATCCGGTGCGACTGAGACCGTTCCGGCCACGGCCTTGTTCGTCCTGATCGGCGCAGCGCCGCACACTGGCTGGCTGCCGGAGGCCATCCAACGGGACCGGTGGGGGTTCATCGTCACCGGTGCCGACCTGCTGCAGGACGGCACGCCGCCGCCGCCGTGGACGCTGGACCGCCCGCCGATGCTGTTTGAGTCGAGCATGCCTGGAGTGTTCGCGGTCGGCGACGTCCGCCACGGGTCGATCAAGCGGGTGGCCTCTGCGGTCGGGGAGGGCTCGGTCGCCATCCGGCTGATCCACGAGTACCTCAACAGCGGATAGGCCGGCGGTCCGCCAGCGGTGCGGGTCAGGAGGCGACCCAGGGCTCCGTCGTTCTCCCGGAATGTCCGTTTCATCCGAGGGTGATCCCGAGGGTGGTGAGGGGCCGGGTGGGCACTGTTGCATTGAGCGATCACCTGTCCGGCTGCCTCCACTCGGCCGCTCCAACACGGCGGATTGCGGTCACAATCGCGGGATTCAAGTCATTCTCGGCGCCCCCGCCATGGGGACAGCCTCCACTCGGCTGGGCTTCGCCGACGTCTTCCGGCTCAATGCAACAGTGCCTGCGGGCCTCGGCGGCGTTCGAGGCCGCGGTGCCGTGGCGGGACCGCTGGCCTCCGGTCCTGGCGGACTTGGGGTTGTGAGCCACGGGCGGGCGCCTCCCACGCGCTGGATGGGCGTTCGTGCCGGCACCCGGTCCGGTGGCGGCTCAGGCAGCCCCCGCAAGCCAGCGGCCGTACAGGTCGGCGAAGCGACCGCCGGCGGCCAGCAGCTCGCCGGGCGGGCCGGCCTCGACCACCCGGCCGTTCTCGATCACCGCGACCTGGTCGGCCTCGGTCGCGGTGGAGAGCCGGTGGGCGATCACGACGGTGGTGCGTCCCTGGCGCAGCCGCCGCAGGGCCTGCTGCACCCGCGCCTCGGTGACCACGTCCAGGTTCGAGGTGGCTTCATCCAGGATGAGCAGGGCCGGGTCGGCGAGCCAGGCGCGGGCAAAGCCGATCAGCTGGCGCTCCCCGGCCGACAGCAGGGCGCCGCGCTGGCCGGCCTCAGTGTCGTAGCCGTGGGGTAGGTCGGCGATGACCTGGTCGGCGCCGACCGCGCGGGCGGCCGCCTCGACCTCGGCGCGGCTTGCGTCGGGGCGGCCGAAGCGGATGTTGTCGGCCACTGTGCCCGAGAACAGGAAGCCCTCCTGCGGGACGTAGCCCATGGCGGTGCGCAGGTCGGCCAGGCGGACCTGGCGCAGGTCGACACCGTCCAGGGTCACCCGCCCGGCCTGCGGGTCGTAGAACCGGGCGACCAGCTTGGCCACGGTCGACTTGCCCGCGCCGGTTGGCCCGACCAGGGCCAGCGTGGTGCCCGCGGGCACGTGCAGGTCGATGCCGTGCAGCACCTCCCCGGTCCCGGCCGGCCCGCCGTCGACGTTGGCGAGCCCGCCGTCGACGTTGGCGGGCCCGGCGCCGTTCCCGGCCGGCCCGGCGCGGTCCGCCTCCGGCCCGGCGCGGTCCGCCTCCGGCGCGGCGGCCGCGGCCCCGGAGGCGGGTCCGCCGTCCGGCACGGACGCGGGTGCGGCGTAGGCGAAGCGCACGCCCTCGAGGCGTATGGCGCCCCTTGGCGCGGGCAGGGCGACCGGGTGGGCCGCCTCGCGGACCGTCGGCTCCTCTGCCAGCACCGCGCCGATCCGCTCGGCGCCGGCGGTGGCCGCCTGCAGCGTGTCGTACAGCTCCGAGAGCTGCTGCACGGGGTCGAACAGGCTGCGCAGGTAGAGCAGGAACGCGGCCAGCGTGCCGATCGCGAGGCTTCCGCCGAGCACCTGGGCGCCGCCCAGGCCGAGGACGACCACGGTCGCGGCGGTGCCCACGAACTCGATCCCCGGGAAGAAGACCGAGGCCAGCGCGATCGTCCACCAGTGGGCCCGGCGCTCGGCGTCGTTGGCGGCGGCGAGCCGGTCCAGGGTGGCCTGCTCCCGCCGGAACGACTGGATCGCCCGCACCCCGGCCATGGCCTCCTGGGCGTGCACGGTGACCACTGCGGCGGTCTCCCGAACCTGCCGGTAGGCAGGTGCCGACCGGCGCCGGAACCAGGTCGCGGCCAGGGCCACGAGCGGCGCCACGGCCAGGGTGGCCAAGGCCAGCCTCCAGTCGAGGACGACCAGGACCACGCTGATCCCCAACAGGGTGACCAGGCTCGTCACCAGGTTGACGAGCCCGTTGGTGACCAGGTCGCTCATCGCCTCCACGTCGCTGGTCATCCGGGCCACCAGCCGGCCGGTGCGCTCCCGCTCGTAGAAGTCGAGCGAGAGTCGCTGCAGGTGGCCGAAGAGGCGGCGGCGCACCGCGAACAGCACCTGCTGGCCGACGGTCGCGACCGTCAGCGTCTCCACCCGGCCGGCCAGGAACTGCACCAGCGCGAGCGCCACGTAGGCGACCACCACCCGGTCGATCACCTCGAGCCGGCGCGGGACCACGCCCTGGTCGATGGCGACCTTGACCAGGTACGGCATGGCGAGCGTGGCCGCGGTCTGGGTGAGCACGGCGAGCGAGGCGACCACAACCAGGCCGCGGTGGGGGCGGGCCAGGGGCCACAGCCACGCCCTGGCCTGGCGGCCCGACCCCCTGGGCCGCTCCCGCTCGCGCGCCGACTCGGCGGCCTGGGCCCCCCGCCTGGGCGGCGTCCCGCCCGCGGCCCCCCCGCCCGGGCCGCGGCCCGCCCCCGGGCTAGACATGGGCCGCCCGGCCCTCGGTCGCCGCGCCCTCGGCGCTCTCCGCGACCAGGCGGTCCACGCCGGCGCCGGAGTGGGCGAGCACCGCGCGGTAGCGGGGCTCCCGCTCGGCCAGGTCCTCGTGGCTGCCCACCGCGGCTACCCGGCCCCGGTCGAGCAGGACGATCCGGTCTGCGAGCCGCAGGGTCGCCCGCCGGTTGGCCACCAGCAGCACCGTGGCGGTGCCCAGGGCGTCGTGCAGGCCGGCCAGGATGCGCGCCTCGGTGGCGACGTCCACCGAGGAGAGGGCGTCGTCCAGGATCAGCACCCGCGGTCGCATCAGCAGTGCCCGAGCCAGCGCGACCCGCTGCCGCTGGCCGCCGGAGAGCGTGTAGCCCTGCTCGCCCACGACCGTGTCGAGCCCGTCGGGCAGCCCCTCGGCCACGTCGAGGGCGGCGGCCGCGGCCAGGGCGGCCAGCACCTCCTCGTCGGCCGCACCGGACCGTCCGAAGGAGACGTTCTCCCGCAGGGAGGCCGAGAACAGCACCGGCTCCTGGTGGACCACGGCGACCGCCGCCCGCAGCGAGTCCAGCGTGAGCCCGGCCACGTCGTGGCCGTCGACGAGGACCCGGCCCGTGCTCGGCTCGTAGAGCCGGGGCACCAGCGCGGCCAGGGTCGACTTGCCCGAGCCGGTGCCGCCCACCACCGCCACCCACGCCCCCGCCGGCACGTCCAGGTCGACGTCGACCAGGCTCGGGCGCCCGACGTCGCCGTAGCGGAAGCGCACGCCCTCGAAGGTGACCCGGACGCCCCGGGGCCCGCCGCGGCCCAGCGGCCGCTGGCCCTGAACCTGGCCGCGGCCGGGCCCGGGGTCGGGTTCGGGCAGCGGGACCGCGCCGGGCCGGTCGGCGATGCCGGGCGGCTGGTCCAGCACCTCGAACACCCGCTCGGCGCTGGCCGCAGCCCGCTGCGCGAAGCCGAACAGCATGCCCAGGGACTGCAGTGGCCAGGCGAGCAGGACCAGGTAGGAGTTGAAGGCGACCAGGGTGCCGAGCGTGATGCTGCCCTCGGCGGCCAGCCGGCCCCCGTACCACACGATCGCGGCCAGGCTGAGCTGGGGGAGGGTGGCCAGCAAGGGGGTGTAGAAGGCGCGCAGGCGGGCCGCCTTCAGGTTCTCGGACAGGATCGAGCTGGCCTCGGCCTCCAGGCGTGCCTGCTGCTCGGCCTCGCGCCCGAACGCCTTGACCACCCGCACGCCGGCCGCGTTCTCCTCCACCACCGTGGTGAGCTCGCCCACCTCCTGCTGGACCTGCCAGTAGACCCGGTGCAGGCGGCTGTTGTAGCGCACCGCCCCGTAGACCAGCGGCGGCCCCACCGCCAGGGTGACCAGCGTCAGCCTGGGGGAGAGGGTCCACATCTGGGCGCCGGCGATGAAGAACGTCAGCAGGTTCAGCACGCTGAACATGAGGCCCCAGGACAGGAAGTAGCGCACCGAGCGGATGTCGGAGGTGTAGCGGGACAGCAGCTGCCCGGTCTGGACCCGGTCGTGCCAGCCGCTTTCCAGGGCGAGCAGGTGCCTGGCGAGCCGCGCGCGCAGGTCCACCTCGACGTCGGTACCGATCCGGGCCGAGGTGTTGCGGCGCAGGCCGGCGCAGGCCCAGCGGACCAGCGCGAGCACCACCAGCAGCGCGGTCTCCCGGCCCACGACGCCAGGGACCCGCCTGGTCAGGCCGTCGTCGATGATGGTCCTGATGATCCTGGGGATGAGGGTGGTGATCGTCATCATCGCCACGCCGAGCGTGAAGGCGACCAGCGCACGCCGCCAGAACGGCCGCAGCAGCCCGACGATCCGCCGGAGCGTGGGCAGGGCGAGGTCCTCCGGCGGTGGTTGGGTCGTGTAGGCCAGGTCTGGCTCCCCTCGGTCGATGTTCCCCGTTCAACGTAGAGCAGCCCCCTGACGTTCCGCCGTGCAACGTCGAGCAGCCCGTGGCGTTCCCCCGTGCAACGTCGAGCAGCCCCTTGAGGTTCCGCGATTCCAATGAGGCCGCCGAAGGGGAGTAGCGTTGGAGCCCAGCGCTTGCTTCACGCCACAGCGACCCGCCTGGGAGACCTGCCATGAGCGTCCCTGGATCGATCCGCAATCCCCTGCGGTCGGGCAACCCGGCCCTGAACGAGCGGGTGCTCACCGCACCGCCCGAGCCTGTCGGCATCGGCGAGGGCCGCATGACCGTCCAGGGCACGGTCAACAAGACCGCCCTGCTGCTCGTCCTCGCCCTGGTCACTGCGAGCGCGACCTGGGTGCTCGAGTCCGCCGACCCGGCCGGCGCCAGGGGACTCGCGCTCGGGGCCGCCCTGGTCGGGCTCGTCGTGGCCATCGTGACCATCGTGAAGCCGCGCTGGGCACCGGTCACCGCGCCGGTCTACGCGCTCGTCGAGGGCATCGTGCTGGGCGCCGTGTCGATGCTGTTCGAGGCGAGCTACCCGGGCGTGGCGACCCAGGCGGTCGCGCTCACCTTCGGGGTTCTCGGGGTCATGCTGCTCGCCTACAAGACCGGGCTGGTGCGGGTGACCCAGCGCTTCCGCACCGGCGTGATCGCCGCCACCGGCGCCATCTTCCTGGTCTACATGGTCTCCCTGCTGCTCGGCCTGTTCGGCGTGCGGGTGCCGTTCCTCAACGACGCCAGTCCCCTCGGCATCCTGGTCAGCCTCGTCATCGTGGCGGTGGCCGCGCTCAACCTGGTGCTCGACTTCGACTTCGTCGAGAAGGGCGCCCGGGCCGGTGCCCCCGCCTACATGGAGTGGTACGCCGCCTTCGGCCTGCTGGTGACCCTGGTCTGGCTCTACCTCGAGCTGCTCCGCCTGCTCTCCAAGCTCCGCGAGCGCTGAGCGCTCGCTGCCCAGTTACCTGGTCGGGTCGAGCGCAGCTCACCTCGGTGTGTCGGCGCTGAAACGGCCAACGTTGTTGGCCCGCGAGCCTGAAGCCCTCGCGCTTCCGGGGGCTGGCCGCGCGCCTCAGGTGGCGCGGACCCCGTCAGGCCGACCGGGTGCGGCGGCGGGGTTCGACGGCGGCGGCCAGGGTGGCGGCCAGGCGGTCGGCCTCGGCCGGGTCGCGCAGGGTCGCGACGGTGATCCGCACGGCCGGGCCGGAGCGGA
Organism: Actinomycetes bacterium; assembly: GCA_036000965.1. Taxonomy (NCBI): domain Bacteria; kingdom Bacillati; phylum Actinomycetota; class Actinomycetes; species Actinomycetes bacterium. The sequence goes on along the minus strand of DASYUT010000148.1, from coordinate 5,207 downwards.
GCCGGTAGCGCTCGCCGGCGGCCACCGCCCAGCCCGCCTCGAGCAGCAGCGCGACCGTGCCGGCCTCCTCCGGCACCGGCACCCAGACGTTCAGCCCGGAGTCCCCCTGGCCGGCGATGCCGTGGCGGGCGAGCGCCCCGACCAGCGTGGCGCGCCGGTCGGCATAGGCGGCGGCCGCCCGCTCCAGGGCGCCCGCGGTGCCCTGGTCGGTCCACAGCTCGGCCACGATCCCCTGCAGGACGTGGCTGACCCAGCCCGGGCCGAGGAGCTGGCGGCCCTCGACCCGGCCGATGGTGTCCGGGTCGCCGGTGACCACCGCCACCCGCAGGTCCGGCCCGAGCGCCTTGGACACCGACCGGACCACCGCCCAGCGGGGCCGGCCCTGGCACAGGCTGCGGTACGGCGCGCCAGCGACCGTGCCGGCGTGGTCGTCCTCGACCACCAGCGTCCCGGGGTGGCCGTCCAGGACCTGGCGCAGCTCGGCAGCCCGTTCCGCGCCGAGCGCCGCGCCGGTCGGGTTCTGGGCCCTGGGGGTGAGCACGGCCGCCGCTGCCCGCCGGCCGAGCGCCCGGTCGAGAACGCCCGGCAGCGGGCCGCCGCGGTCCAGGCGCACCGGTTCGGCCACCAGCCCGAGCGCGGCCACCAGGTCGAACACCTGCGGGTAGCCGGGGTCCTCGACCGCCACCCGGTCGCCGGGGCGCAGGTGGGTGGCGAGCACGCGCTCGACGCCGTCCATCGCCCCGCTGACCACCGCAACCGGACCAGCCGGCACGCCGTCGCCGGCGAGCTGGGCGCTCGCGGTCTCCACCAGGGCGGGCAGGTCGGGCCGCTCGTCGTACAGCCGGGCACCGAGGTCGAGGCGGGGAAGCACCGGGCCGACCGCCGGGAGCAGGGCGGGGTCGGGGTTGCCGGTGGCCAGGTCGTGCACGCCGGCCGGCAGAGGAGGAGCGGGGCGGACCGGCAGGGGCGGGCGGTCCGCGACCTGGGTGCCGCGCCGCCCGCTGGCCGTCACCACTCCGCGGCGGCGGAGGGCGGCGTAGGCCGCGGCCACCGTGGCCGGGCTCACCCCGAGCTCGCCGGCCAGGTCGCGGACGGTGGGCAGGTGCGTCCCGGGTCCCAGCCGATCCTCCCGCACGGCTACCTCGATGCTCGCGGCGATCTCGGCTGAGCCGCGGCCACGGACGTGGTATTGTTCCAGTACGTTCATAGTTTCGTACTATAACAAACTTCGTACTCTAACAAGCTGGGGTGAGGGGCATGTACGCGCCGACGGCGAGGACGAGGGTGCGGCGGCTCCCCGAGCGGGGCGTCTACGACCACGGGACCGTCCACCGCATCCTGGACGAGGGCTTCATCTGCCATGTCGGCTTCGTGGTCGACGGGCAGCCGTACGCCCTTCCAACCGGGTACGCCCGCGTCGGCGAGACCCTGTACCTGCACGGCTCGACCGGCAGCCGGCTCGGGCTGCGGCCGGGCATCGACGTGTGCATCACCGTCACGCTCCTCGACGGCATCGTCCTGGCCCGGTCGGCGTTCCACCACTCCTTCCAGTACAGATCCGTCATGGTGCTTGGCCGTACGCGCCTGGTCACCGACCCGGAGGAGAAGGACGCGGTCATGCGCGCCCTCGTCGACCACATCGTTCCGGGCCGCAGCCACGCGGTTCGCGCTGGCGACGGCCGGGAGCTGGCCGCGACCGCGTTGCTCGCGGTGCCGCTGGCCGAGGTGTCGGCCAAGGTCCGTACCGGCCCCCCAAGGGACGACGAGGAGGACTACGCGCTGCCGGTGTGGGCCGGCGTGCTCCCCCTGGCGCTCGTTCCGGGTGAGCCCGAGCCCGATCCGCTGCTCGATCCGTCTGTTTCCGTGCCGGAGCACGTCACGGCCTGGCGCCGCCCAGTCACCTCTCCCGACGCCTGACCGAGCTCCTTCCGTCCGCGAGACCAGCGGCGGGAGCTCGAGGCCGTCGACCTGCTCGGCATGGCCTGTTCCCTGTTCCCTGTTCCCTGTGCCCGGGCCGGCATGGCCTGTCCCTGTCCCTGTCCCTGTCCCTGTCCCCGGCGCCATGCCGGCATGGCCTGTTCCCGGCGCTGGCGCCGTGCCGGCATGGGCCACGGCCGTTCCCCGTTGCGCCCGTTCAGGCGTCGAGCAGCTCCTGGTAGAGGCGGAGCGTGCGGTCGTCGAAGGCCACCAGCCTGGCCAGCTCGACCTGGGTGGCGGCGCCCCGCAGGGTGTCGACCGCGACCCGGGCGGCCTGCTCGGGCGGGTAGCCGTACACGCCGGTGGAGATGGCCGGGAAGGCGACCGAGCGGGCGCCCAGCTCGTCGGCCACCTCGAGGCTGCGGCGGTAGCACGAGGCGAGCAGCTCGGGCTCGCCCCGGCCGCCACCGCGCCACACCGGCCCCACCGCGTGGATGACCCAGCGGGCCGGGAGCCGGTAGCCCCTGGTCGCCCTGGCGTCCCCGGCCGGGCAGCCCCCGAGCGTCAGGCACTCGGCCGCGAGCTCGGGCCCTGCCGCGCGGTGGATGGCCCCGTCGACCCCGCCGCCGCCGGCGAGCGACGAGTTGGCCGCGTTCACGATGGCGTCCACCCGTTCGCGGGTGATGTCCGCCTGCACCGCTTCGATGCGCATCTTCTCCCTCCTCGTGCCGCTGGTGGCGCCGTCCGACCAGGCCCGCCAGGTCCCCGCCCATGGGAAGAATCCGGCAGCTCGGTGAAACTACCTGGTTCGGCGTGAGTCCAAATGGATAGACAACGGGCCAGTACGGACCAGAGGTACCCCTTCGGAAAGGAAGGTCACATGATCGGGTTCATCATCGGCCTCATCATCATCGGCGCGGTCGCCGGGTTCCTGGCCAGGCTGCTGGTTCCCGGCCCCGACCCGATGAGCGTCCCGATGACGATCCTGCTCGGCATCGTCGGTTCGTTCGTGGGCGGGTTCCTCGTCAACCTGCTGTTCCGGGGTGACGCGGACATCTCGCCTGCGGGCTGGTTCGGCTCGATCGTCGGCGCGGTCATCGTGCTGCTGATCTACCGGGCCACGCTGCGCGGTCGAGGCACGCGGCGCGTCTGACCGAACAAGGCCGTGACGGCCGGCGCGCGCGCCGGCCGTCACGCGTCCGGCCCGGGGATGGCTCGGTCCGGCCCGGGGATGGCTGGATGCGGCCCGGGATGGCTCGGTCCGGGATGGCTCGGTCCGGACCTCACGGGAACGGGACGGACGCCGGGAGCTGGTGGCTGACGAACACCGAGCCGGCCACGAGCCCCGCCTTGAGCACGGCGTAGCCAGCGGCCAGGCCCACCACGGCCCGTACCGGGCGCCAGAGGCGGCCGTGCCCAGCGAGGTGGCCGGTCACGGCCATCGTCGTCAGTACGACCAACCCGTACGCGGCCAGGTGCACGGGTTGGGCCACCGGGTCCCCAGAGAGCAGGTCGAACAGGACGACGCCGAGGACCAGCCCGGTGACCGCCCGGCCGGTGCCGAGCAGCGCCGCCCCGGCCAGGGCCAGCAGGAGCGGGGCGGTGACCACGAGCCGGGTCGGGGCCGGGGTGTCGGTGAGCGCCACCAGCAGGGCGGCGGCGAACGCAAGCACCACCAGGACGTCGCGGGACAGCCCGCCGGGCAGCGCGTCGGCCAGCACGCCCCCCCGGTCGCCGGCGGCCTGCGCGGCCGATCCCTGGCTTCCCCGGCCGCCGGCGACCGGGGGCCGGCTGGCCGCGGGCGCGCGCGCGGCGACGCCCGCCGGGGGCCGGGCCGGGCCACGCCGGGCCGGAGAGGTCCAGGAGGGGGCGGGCAGGGGCAGCACGCTGTCCCCCTTGGGCTGGGCCTGCACGGCCCGCGCCTGCGGATGTGCGGTCGCGCCCGGCCGTCCCGCCCGGACGGGCGGGCGCTGGCGTGGCGGCTGGTGCTCCTCCCGCTCCCACAGGCCGGTCCCGGTCCAGGTGCGCTGGACGACCCGGGTTGCGGCCACGGCCGCGTCGGCCCGTGGGGTGCTGTTGCCGAGCAGGCGGGCGAGCAGTGCCCGGGCCGACGGCCGCTCGTCCGGCTGCTTGCACATGGCCGACTCGACCACGCCTCGGAGGTCGCCGGCGAGGCCGCCGAGGTCGGGCGGCTCGTGCAGGATGCGGTGGACGATCGCCTCGGGCGGCCCGGAGCCGAACGGGGTCCGGCCGGTGGCCGCGAACGCGACCAGCCCGCCCCAGGCGAACACGTCGGACAGCGGCGATGCGTTGTGGCGGAGCTGCTCGGGCGCCAGCCAGTTGACCGTGCCGATGAGCTTGCCGGTCTGGGTGAGCGAGGCGGCGTTCCGGGCGCGGGCGATGCCGAAGTCGATCACCTTCGGCGCCGACCGGGCGAGCAGGACGTTGCTCGGCTTGAGGTCGCGGTGCACGACCCCGGCCTCGTGGATCGCGTCCAGGGCCTCGGCCACGCCGATCGCGAAGGTCGACAGGCGGGCGTCGGCAAGCGGGCCGTCCTGCGTGACCGCCTGGTGGAGGGTGGGGCCGTCCACGTACTCGGTGACGAACCAGGGGCGCTCGGCCTCCAGGTCGGCGTCCAGGACCCGGGCCGTGCAGAAGCCCGCCACCCGGGAGGCGGCGTGGACCTCCTGGCGGAAGCGGGCCAGGAACACCGGGTCGTCGGTCAGCTCGGCCCGGATGACCTTGATCGCGACCAGCCGGTCGCTGGGTGTCTCGGCGAGGTAGACGATGCCCATGCCGCCACCGCCGAGCCGCACGAGCACGGCGTACGGCCCGAGTCGCCGGGGGTCGGCGGGAAGGAGTGGGCCGGTGACCGTCATCGTCGCGCCGCCGCCGGCTCAGCGGGCCGGCGGCCCGGGCTCCCGGTGGTCGGCGGCGGCCGCGTGGCCGGTGGCGGCCGCGTGGCCGGTGGCGCCGACTGGTTGGGACTGGCCGGGGACGCGGCCCAGGACGGCGTCGACGTCGGTGCCGTCGACGGTCTCGCGCTCCAGCAGCAGCTCGGTGAGGCGGTCCAGGGCGTCGCGGTACTCGACGAGCATGGCCCTGGCCCGACCGTCGGCCTCGCGGAGGAACTTGGCGACCTCCTCGTCGATCACCCGCTGGGTGGCCTCGGCGTAGGGCCGGCTGCGGACCTCCTCGCCGCCCAGGTACATCGGGCTGCCCGAGGCGAACCCGACCGGGCCCAGCGCCGGGCTCATGCCGAACTCGCGCACCATCCGGATGGCCAGGTC
>DASYUT010000147.1 GCA_036000965.1 Actinomycetes bacterium | reverse complement strand
GACGAGGACATGGAGAAGGACGCCGATGGAGACCGTGAAGGGACACGAGGGGAAGTATCAGCAGGGTGATGCCGCGAGGTTCACCGGGCGGGTGTGGCTGAGCCCGGGGCTGTCAGCGCCAGACGGCACCGGCATGGCCGTGGTGCACTTCTCGGCCGGCGCCCGGACCCACTGGCACGCGCATCCCGGCGGGCAGCTGCTGTACGGGGTGAGTGGTCGGGGATGGGTGCGCTCGCGGGGCGGTCCGGGCCGTGTGCTCGTGCCGGGGGACATCGTCTCCATCCCGCCGGGTGAGTGGCACTACCACGGCGGCGGGCCGGAGAGCCCGATGGCACACGTCTCGGTGAACATCGGCGGCCCGCCGGAGTGGGGCGATCCGGTGACAGACCAGGAGTACGCCGAGGGCTTCTGGGAACCGCAGGACCTCCGACGAGGCTAGCAGATGAGGGCCTTGGCCAGCTGCCACCACTGCTCGAGCGGCAGCCGTGACACCAGCGCGACGACGCTTCGTCTACCTGCTATATGGAGGAGGTCCTATGCCGCGGATCGACCTGTTCTTGTCCTCCGCGGCCATCTGCTTCTCGCGGACGCGGCGATCCATACCGTCAAGTTATTCCTTCGCAGTTCCCAATTTAGGGCTTACGCCCGACGGCGCAGAATTGAGCCACCTCAAGCTCGGCTTTCGGGTCGCCAGGGTCGGGCCGCCACTGCGAACACGAGACCACGCCGGGCTCCAGCAGCTCCAGGCGGTCGAAGAACACCATGCCGGTATGGATGGCCGGCGTCGGCCACGGCCTCCCTCCCCACACCAGCGCCGCCCGGCCCGTCCATACCGTGACACTGCCGGATCCTCCCAGAGGCGACCGCGGCAACCTCATCCATCGGTCACCGCGCGGATCCCAGGCGGCGCCGTCACCGGGCTGGTAGCCCGTGCGGGAACCGCCACTTTGCGCGGAGTTGCCATTCCAGACCAGCAGCGCCGCGCCGGTCCACAGCCCGGCCGGCAGCACGGCGGTGTCCAGCGGTCCATGCGCCATCGGCCGCCAGCGGTTGCGCGGGCTTCGTGTCGCCGACCACCAGCCAGGGTTGACACTCAGTCGATCATCGCTATAGTGATTCTCACTATGTTAGGAACCGATAGATCGGAGCTTGATCGATGGAGGTGGACCGGTTCCTCCCCCTGCCCACCGCCAGCCTCCACATCCTGCTGGCCCTGGCCGAGGGCGACAAGCACGGCTACGCCCTAATGGGCGACATCGAGCGCCTGTCAGACGGCCGCGTGCGTGTCGGCCCCGCCACCCTCTACGGCACCATCAAGCGCCTGCTCGCCGACGGGCTCATCCAGGAAACAGCCCAGCGACCCGACCCCGCCCTGGACGACCAGCGCCGCCGCTACTACCAGCTCACCACCCTGGGCCGCCAGGCCTGCGCCGCCGAGGTCCAGCGCCTCCAAGCGCTGCTGGACCGCGCCAACCTCAAGCGGCTATCGCCCCGCCTGGAGCCCGGCTGATGGCCGCCGCGCCACACCGGCGCCACCAGGCCCTGTACACCGCGCTGCTTGGCCTGTACCCCAGCGGCTTCCGGCGCACCCACGGCCCCGACATCGTCCAGGTCTTCGGCGACCAGCTCCGCGACCTGGGCGCCCGTGCCACCTGGTCCCGGACGCTGCTCGACCTGGCCGTCACCGTCCCCCGCTACCGCCTGGAGGCCCTCATGCACCCTGGTCCCGACCGTCCCGGCGCCCTCGTCCTGGTCGCCGGGCTGCTGGTCGCCGCGCTGGCCGCCCTGTACATCATCGGCCCACTCGCCGCCATCCCACTCGCCGCCGTCACCCTCGCCGTCGCCCTGGCGCAGCGCTCCGCGCTCGCCCGCGCGCTGGATTCCCCAACCGAGCACCCCGCCGCCAGGCGCGCCGCGCTCACCTGGCTGGTCGCCGCCGTCTTGCTGGCCGGCCTGGGCTGGCTGGTGACCCTCCTGCCCGGCCCAGCCGACCTCCGCTGGGGAATCGCCACGCTGTGCTGGCTGGCCGCGATCGTCTCGCTTGTCGTGGCGGCCATCCGGGTCCTGGTCCCCGCGCTGCGGCGTCGTGCCGCCTGACCCAGCGACTGCCCGGTTTCGCGATACCGGTCCGCACGCCGCTTGACACCCCTGGGACACTCCCCCAACGACACCGAGCAGAGGCCGGCTACCACGCTTGGCTGCGTCGAGCCAGTATGGCGAGGGGCACATGGACGCGATCTCGATGTGGAGCCGCTTGTCGGCACTGCTGGGCGCGGTCTTGTTCGCGGCGGGTGGAGCCACGATGGGCTCGATGAACGCCGGCTGGTTCGGTCTGGAGCGGGACGCGAACTCGCTGTTCCCGATCCTGGGTGTCGGCGCCGGCCTGGTCGTGGTCGGACTTGCTCGGAGCAGGCTGGCTCGCGTACTGCACCAGGCAGGGTGGCTCGGGCGCGCTGCGCGATACCTGCTGGCTGTTGCCCCAGTGCTGCTGATCCTCAACACAGTGGTGGAGTTCGCAATCTTCGGAACCCTGGCCCTGGCGTTCGGGCTGATCAGTCTTGCGGTGGTCGTGCTTCGTCGGCGGTTGCTTCATCCCAGTGACCGCCTGCTCATTGCGCTGTCGGCCATCGGCAGCATCACCTGGAACACCGAGACGCTCTCAGCCTTCCTGCTCGTTGGCGTGGGGCTTGTGTGGGCGATCCTCTCGGTACGGCTCCTGAAAGCCCCCGCTGGCGTGCAACCGAGTTCCTGAGCGGGCCGGTCACCACCTCGCACGTGGCTTGATCGGCGAGCCCGGACACGGTGGGAACCTTCCCCGGCGACGGTGGCGCGGAACTGCCCAGCATGCCCGTGAGCCGCGCGATGATCTCGCAGAACCGGTCCACCACGCGGTCGCGTGATCGTTCCAGCAGGCCGGTGGCAGTCCCAGCTTTCGCACTTTCGCGTGACGGTGTCCTACCAGTACTTCGTCAAGTTGCGCATACTCGTGCAAGCCCGTCAGCTTGCTGGCCCGCCCTGCGCCACCTTCTGCTCCGGGATGGGGGCCAGCGCCAGGGCCAACAGCGCCACCAAGGGGAGCCCAAGCGTGAGTGTGCTTGGGACCACCAAGGCCGCCACCATCAGGACCCAGCCGAGGACGCGCAGGCCAAGTGCCCGGCCTCCTCGCCAGGCGAGCAGTCCGGCGGCGTACAGGATGCTTCCCAGGATCACTGCGCCGCCGATCGTCCAGCCCAGCACGTGCGCGTGGTCGCCAAGCTGCAGGCCCAGCACGGCGATCCCGCTGGCGCCCACCGCGGTGTCCAGCATGCCGGTGGCCAGCCGCACCCGCTGCTGGCCCGGCTCGCTCAGCCGGAGGACCCACGGCTCACCTCGGCGGCCGAGCGCCCAGGCGATCACCCCGGCCAGGAAGGCGTACGCAAACAGCAGCACCGTCCGCTCCTTCCACTGGGTGGCGCAACCCTGGTGCCCGTGCAGGCGGGGCAGCTGTAGGGGTAGGTCGTCCACGGTTCTGTCCACCGAGCCCTCGGTTTCTGCCCACCGAGCCCCCAGGCCACCCTGGTACCAGCCGCGCCCTCCACGTCGTCATCGCACGTCGTCATCGCACGTCGTCATGGTAGGTCCGCACCGTGCCGCCGGACAGGAGGTCGCGTTGTGGCCGGTGGCGTCGCTCCTTGACGCTCGCGGTCTTGGCCTGCTCGTTTGGCCTGCCCGTGAAGTGGCCGGGCGGGGAGGTGCGAGCGGTGACCGGCTTGCCAGCCTGAGCGGCTCCGACGAACCACCTCAGGGCCGCCGTGAGCATGGGCTAGCGGCGTCGCAGCGATGCGGTGGCGCTCAGGAGGGTCGGAACGCGGCCCCGTCGGCCAGAAGCTGCGTCCCGGCGCAGCAGCCGCCCCAGACGAGCAGTTCCTGGCCGGTCCAGACCGCGACGTGGCGGTCTCGCCCGCGGATGGGCGCGCTGGGCAGCGGCGTCCAGGCGCCCGTGGCCGGGTCGAGCGCGGCCCCGTCGGCCAGGAACCGGCCGCCGATGCCGTTGGCGACGCCGCCCCAGACGAGCAGCTCGCGGCCGGTCCAGACCATGGTGTGGTTGGAGCGGGGCGCGAGCGGCCCGTCGGGAAGCGTCCGCCACCGGTCCCTGGCCGGGTCGTAGGCGGCAGCGTAGGCGCCGCCGGCACCCGCCCGCGAGGCGCCGCCTCAGACGACCAGCTCCCGGCCGGTCCACACTGCCTGCGGCCGGTCCCGGGCTGCCAGGGGGGACGTGGCGATCCGCCGCCACCGGTCCCTGGCTGGGTCGTAGGCGGCGCCGTCGCTCAGTTCGTCGCCCTGGCTGCTGTCGTCGCACTGGGGGGTCCGGTTGTCGCACCCGCCCCAGATGATGACCTCCCGGCCGGTCCATACGACCGCCGGCCGGTTGCGGTCCGCCTGAGGCAGCGGGAACGCGGCCGTGAGGCGCCGCCAGGCGTCCCGCTGCGGGTCGTAGGCGGCGCCCTGCCCGGTGTCGAGCCACACCAGCAGCTCCCGCCCGGTCCAGGCGGCAGCCATCACGGCGCCCGGGTCGAGCAGGCCGGCCGCGATCGGCGTCCAGGCGTCGGTCGCGGGATCGTAGGCGCCGCCGGCCCGGTCCAGCGGAACGTCGCGGGTCCCGCCCCAGACGAGCAGCCGCTGGCCCGTCCACGCCACCGCCGCCCCGGCCCGCCAGTCCAGGGGCCCGCGCCGGATCCCCCGCCAGCGGTCCCGGCCCGGGTCGTAGAACGCCCCGTTCACCTTGGACTGGCCGGAGTCGGCGCCGGCGAACACCAGGGCCCTGGTGCCGGTCCAGACCATCTGGTCGACCCACAGCCCGCTCGGTCCGTGCTTCAGGCGCCGCCAGCTCCCGGGCCGCTGGCCGGGCGCAGCGGTGGCCGGCGGCCGCGTGGGCGCGACGACCTGGCTGGGCCGCTCGGGCGCGTTGGCGCGCACCCACAGCGACGCCGAGGCCAGGGCCACGGTCAGCAACAGCGCGACCGCCACCGCCGACACCGGGCGGCGCCGCCGGGCCCGGGCCAGGCGGCGCTCGTCCGGGACGGCACGCTCCACGCTGCGGCGCAACGCCCCGGCCGCGCCCACGGCACCGGCCGACAGCCGCCGCACCCGACCCTCGCGCATGCGTCCTCCGCTGTTCACGGTCTCGCCTGTCTATCGCCCGGCGACCCATCTCCGGTTTACCCATCCAGGCCGAGCGCGAGACCAAGCCGCGTCTGACGCATCATCCTTCCAGCCAGATCGCCAGTGCCACGATGACGACGGCGGCGCGGTCGTTGACCGCGCGCTTCTCGAACCGGGTCGCAATCCCACGCCACTGCTCGAGCCGGTTGGCGCAGCGCTCCCCACGTTGCGCTGCCGGTAGCGTTCCCGATTGAGGGTGCCCGCTGTTGTCCCCCGATATCCGACAACCCACGGCCCAATGACGGCCTAGGAACAGGCCAGTCCTGCTCGCATCTCGGGAGTTGTCCGCCATCCTGACCGGTCGTGCGAGGCGGGCTCTCCGTTTCAGCCGCGTCCCGAAGCTCCCGCAGCCGTACTGAGGCGGTCTCAGGACCGAGCGTCGAGCGCGTACCGGTCGACCATCTGGCGGTCTCCCATCCCGTAGGCCGGGCGACACACTACGCAGTCCGGACTCGCTTCTACCGACTGCCGGATGAGGCGGCTCTCCATGGTGTCGTACCGAGTGAAGGGGACCACCGGACGAAGGCCAGTCACGAAGGCTAGGAACTCCATCATCCCAAGCGATGCGACCACACCGTTCAGCGGCATCAGCGCGGGCTCCACGCGGCGATCCCGCGCGTAGCCCCGCTCGACGCGGATGCTCCGGAGCGCCTCGCTCTCCAGATCCTCGGCTACCTCGTCGAAGTCGATCTCATCCGCGCAGGCGAGACATGGACCACCAGGCAGGTAGAACGACACCCGTCCTCCGATGCTTCTGGCCGGTCCCTCGCCTTCAATGCCGACGCCAATGTCGAGGTAGGGAACCAGGTGTGCGGCGGCCAGCTCGCTCATGACGAGGCGTGCTCCGTCGTTGTCCACGCAGCCGACGATCACGTCGACGTCGCTGAGCGCGGCAAGGCCCGCCCGCCGCCGAAGGGACCCCGGGCAGCTCACGGCCGCGGTGGGCGACAGCCTGCGAATCGTGCGGCGGGCCACGGCAGCCTTACGACGGCGAAGCAGCGGGTCCCATCGGGTCGTGCCCGCCAGGCGCGCAAGATTGCTCGCCTCCACGACGTCGTCCTCAACCAGGACGTACCTGCGGACGCCGAGGTGGGCGAGTTGCTGCACCACGTGGCCGCCTGTTCCTCCCAGCCCGACGACGCCGACCTGGAGTGCCCGGATCCGGGCCTGTCCATCCGGCCCCAGCGACCGGATCTGCCGATCGAATCGCCGGTCGACCCGGGAGATCGGGTCGACGCCCGGGTGATCTATCCACCGCGGCAGCGCGGTTCTCTGCCCCACCGCTCGGATGGTGAGTGGCTCGACCCCCGCATCCGTCCAGACCCGTCCGGCGTACCCGTGTTCGGACAGCACGAGCGCACCGAACGGCCTCCCCGGCAGCTTCAGTCGCACGTACCGGGCGAACAGTGGGAGCTGCTCCTGATCGAATTGGGAGAAGCCGACGGCCGGACCGGAGCCAGGATGGGTGTGCACCTCAACGAGCGCGTGGCCGCCTCGCTTCAGGGTGGCGAGCTCTGCTGTTTGGGCTTCCTCGGTGACCGACAGCTCGCCGGACGCGGCCCCCAGCTCCTTCTCACCGAACACACGGTAGGAGCGCAGCAGCAGCCCGGACCCGCCGGACTCGGCCGCGATGAATGCTGCCCCTTCGTCCGGTGCCCGGGCGAGGAGCCGCCGGTGGAGCGCGGCGAGATCCGTGGCAGCGGCCCGGAGTTCCATCAGTTGCACCGGCGGGCGAGGAACGACTCGATGGACGCGAGGTAGCCGATCAGGTTGTCCCCGCGGTGGGAGTCGGCGGCCGGCCGCCAGGCCGACGCACCGGACTCGTCGATCAGGTGGAATGACACCAGAAGCCAGCCGGGCATGCCCACGCCTGTGGCGTCGCTGGCGGGGAGGCCCGATCCGTCCGCGAACGATAGCCCCGAGGGCACCAGGAACCCATCCGGAGAGGTCGCTCTGTACCCGGGCGGGATGAGGACGGCGACAGAGGTGCCGGGCCGGTCATACATGCCCGCCTCCAGGTCCATGTCGACTTCTACCCGCTCTGGGCTCGGCATGTGGCGAACGCCCGGGTATAGGCTGGCGATCTCGGACCATTCCTCGGCCACTCGGGGGTGCATGGTCAGCCGCGCCGGAAACGCACGGACACGAAGAAGTTGTCCCCTTCACGAGGGCGGATCTTCTTGCCAGGGGGGATGGGCGTCTCCGTCCCGTCGGCCTCCTCACGGACCAGCTTGTCCTTGGGGGTCAGTCCCGCGATGCTTCGAAGCTCCGATCCCCGGTACTCCCGATCCTCAAGGCTGTGCGGGCTGCCCTCGATAGTGACCGAGATGGTCGTGGTGGTCATGCTCATACCACTCACCTCTGAACGTCCGTTTGCTACATCATCGCCTTCCATCTGTCGAGAGTGTATCATAGCGAGGTGCTCACGTTGACGGATGATCGGCTTTCGCTCGGCCCCCGCCTGGCTGCAGCGCGGGAACGCGCCGGGTTCAGCCAGGACGACGTTGCCGTCCTCCTGGATCAGCCTCGACCGGTGGTGTCCAACTGGGAGCACGGGACGCGGACGCCCAACTCGGCCCAGCTGGCCAAGCTTGCGGCTATCTACCGGGTCCCCCTGGATGAGCTCATCGGCAGAGCCCAGGAGCGCCCGAGGCCCGACTTCGAGCGGCTGCTGTTCCGTGATGCAGGTGACCGCCTGGACCCCTCGGCCAAGTTCCAGATCCAGCGGTACCTCTCGTTCCTCGACGCCTACGGGGACCTCTTGGACGCGATGGGTGCTGCTTCGGGCATGACGGAGTCACCGCTCTCCCTCCGAGAAGGCTTCCTCTCCAAGGACGACATCCGCAGGAAGGCCGAGGAGGCGCGACGGTTCTTCCGCCTGGGCGAGGGTCCGGTCGGGGACCTCTGGACCCTGGCGGACCTGTCTGGCGTCACGGTCTACCAAGCACCGTTGGGGACAGACCTGCGGGGGACCGTGTCTGGCGTCTTCCTGCCTCACGACCGGGTGGGGTTTTCCATCGTGGCGAACTCGCAGACGACCCCGGGGCGACGGCAGTTCACCCTGGCCCACGAGCTCGCTCACGCCCTGTTCCACGGTGACCACATCTACGTCGGGTACCTCGGACGCCGGCAGTTGGCGGAGCGGTTCGCCAACGAGTTCGCAGCGGAGTTCCTGGTCCCCATCCAGAGCCTCCGGAGTGTCGTGGAGACCTTGGGATTGGCGAAGGTCCAGGACGCGGAGGTCGTGATCTCCCTCCAGCGGCTGTTCCGGGTCTCCTACGCGATGATGCTGGTGCGGTTGCAGGCGGCGAACCTGACCTCGGCCGTCGACGTCGCACGGCTGCGGGAGCTCCAGCCCGTCCATCTGGCGCAGCGGCTCGGCTATCCGATCGAACCTGACGAGTGGGGACAGGACCCGGATCGGTGGGGACTCGGTCGATTCCCACCACGGTTTCTCCGGCTGCTCCGCCGTGCCCTGGCCGACGAGAAGCTCACGGTCGGCGGAGCGGCTTCCATGACCGGACTTGCTCAGGAGGACATCGAGGAGTTCCTCGCTGAGCGCCCCACGTCACCAGAGGAACAAGAGGAGTTCCAATATCTCCGTGAGTCAGCATGACCCCCTCGTCTGCAACACCACGCCGGTCAGGTACTTCGCACTCGTCGACCAGTTCGACCTCCTGGTGCGGGTCCTCGGCGGCGAGGTGTGCGTTCCCCGGCAGGTGATGGATCCCGACGAGGATCCGGATGGGATCGAGAGCCTCGTCAGCGAGATCGCCCAGAGCGAGCGGTACTGGACCAAGCGGTCAGTAGATCCCGAAGCGATGCAGAACTGGGAGCGCCTCCGCAAGCTGCGGTCCAGAGACGACATCCGTGTCGTCGACCTGGAAGTCGATGAGCTTGGGGCATTCTCCGAGATGGTCGGCCCCTCGTATGCCAAGAGCATCGGGCTGGCGGGAGCCCTAGGGCCTGGCGAGGCGGCGGTCATCGCCATCGCTGAGAGCAGGAGTTGGACAGCGGCCATGGACGACGCCCTGGCCAGGGACGTGCTGCTGCGACGCAGCCCGGGGACGGGCGTCCTCACCACCCGGGGGTTG
>DASYUT010000146.1 GCA_036000965.1 Actinomycetes bacterium | reverse complement strand
GGCACGGTAGTGCGCCTGCCAGGTCGTCTCCGGCTCCGCCGGCGGCACCGGCTGGTAGCCCAGCGCCTGCGCCCAGAACCGCGCCAGCAGGGCCGGGTCGTTCGCGTCGATGGTCAGCTGCCAGAACACCATGCCCCAACGCTAGACCCTGCCGCCGACACCTAGGTTCCTCCGGGCTCGCGGGCGGCCGTGGCCGCCGGCCGGGACACGTGGTGATCTCTGAGGATTGAGTGGTCCTCCTCGGCGCCCACCCTTGGCATCATGCCGAGCCCGCCACCGCAGGATCGGACGGGTAGGCCCGGCGCGGGGTGCGGTCACCGAGCGGCTGGTGCGGGCGAACGGTGTTGTAGATGTGCGGAACAGGTTGACCTCGACCGCGAAGGCGTTACCGTCGCCGATGATCGCGCGATAGAGGTGCTCGTACTTCAGCGTGCCGAAGAACCGCTCGACCACACCGTTGGCCTGCGGGCTTTTCACCCGCGTCCTCACGTGCCGGAGCAGCGGGTCGTCGCCGGCGAACGCGCCGCGAACACCTGGCCGCGGAAGCACGGGCCACTGTCCGAGACCACCGCGATCGGCGCGGGCGCCTCGCCGATCACGAAGCCGTCGACGTCGACGACGTCCATCCGCCCCCCGTCGGCACGGAGGTCATCCAGCCCGGTCAGCCGCTCCGCTTCGGCGACCGCGCGACGCAGACACCCCAGAGCGTCAGCACCTCGACTGGTGGGGGTGACGGTGGCGGCGAGGCAGTACTTGGTGGCGTAGTCGATCACCGCGCAGATCCGCCATATCCCGCCCCGGGCAGTCTCGAACTCGCTGAAGTCGATCTGCCAGACCCGATTCCGCTCCGTCGGCGGATCGGTGAACACCTGCCTGCGCAACCTGGCCCACGAGCGCCGGTCCGCCCGGTAGCCCCGCGGGAGCAACAGGCCACGGCGGCGCAGCGCCCTCTGCACCGTCGACGTCGACACCTCATAGCCGTCGGCGCGCATCATCGCGGCGATCTTCCGATGTCCCCACGCTGGCCAGTCCGCCGCATACTTCGCCGCCACCGCATCGATCGCATCCACCTTCGGCGCTGCCACAGCCCCTTCGGCCGGTCCCCGGCGCGATGCCGCGCCAGCCGCCGCCAATACGTGCGTTCTGGAATCCCAGCGCGCCCAGCGAACCTCGAGACCGACACGCCATGTGCCGCTCTCAGGGCCTCGAGGTCGACGAAGGGACCTCGTCGACGTACTCCGAGCCCTTCTGCCAGATCCGCCGCTGCACCGTCGCCTCCGCCAACGCCAGCTTCAACTGCTCGCACTCCGCCCGCAGCCGCCGCTCGGTCATCGACTGACCGTCATCCGGGCCAGGCAGAGAGTTCTCCATGCCCGCCTTGCCGGCGTCGACGAACCGGTCCCGCCAGTTCCCCACCGTCGCCGACGACACCCCATGCCGACGCGCGGCCTCCGCCAGTGAGAGCTCTCCACGCAGTACCGCCAGCACCACCTGGATCCGCTCGTCCACCGGCACCTGACGCTGCGGTTTCCTCGATCGACTCACCCGGCCATCCTTCCCGACCCCTCAGCCGCGGACCCTGCCGGAAAGTTTGACCCTTGAGAGCCGCAGCACGCCCAGCACGTTGTGGCGGGCGGCGGCCAGGTCGTGGAGGTTGCCCGGCAGTACATCGGAAACCCACAGCGGGATGCCGACAGCGCGCGCAGCGGCGACCTCTAACCAAGGCCCTCAGATCGTTCAAGGAGCGGATCCGGCAGGTTGGCTGCTGGGCCAAAGGTGCCGTAGTCGCTACTGCGGCTTAAGCGCAACCCCGGCTCCCCTTGGGGTTGCGCCTCCGCCGAGTGGGCACGAGCATCGCTGCAAGCAATCGATCGGCGCGGGAGGCAACCCATGACGGCCGAGGCACTGTCCTACCTTCACGGGGCCCACCAGATCCCACTGCTGGGCGAGACGATCGGCGAGAACCTGGACCGCACGGTCGCCAGCTTCCCTGACCACGACGCCGTGATCAGCGTCCACCAGGGCGTGCGTCAGACCTACGCCGAGTTCCACGCCGCGGTCACCGAGATCGCTCGCGGCCTGCTCGCGCTGGGCATCGAGCCGGGCGACCGGGTCGGCATCTGGTCCCCCAACAACGCCGAGTGGGTGACCCTTCAGTACGCCACCGCGAAGGTCGGCGCCATCCTCGTCAACGTCAACCCCGCCTACCGCACCTCCGAGCTGGCCTACGCACTGGCGCAATCGGGGGTGACCACCCTGGTGCTCGCGCCCCGCTTCCGTCAAGCCGACTACCTCGCCATGCTCGACGAGGTGGCCGAGCAGGTCCCGGCGCTGAAGCGGCGGATCGTGCTCGGGCCGGAGGCGCCGCCCGGCGCGATGCGCTGGGACGACCTACGCGAGGCAGCGGCCCGCGCGTCCGTCGACCAGCTCCGTGCGCGCGAGGCGCTGCTGCAGTTCGACGACCCGATCAACATCCAGTACACCTCGGGCACGACCGGGTTCCCCAAGGGCGCCACTCTGTCGCACCACAACATCCTCAACAACGGCTTCTTCATCGGCGAGGGCTGCCGCTACAGCGAGGCCGACCGCGTCTGCATCCCCGTGCCGCTGTACCACTGCTTCGGCATGGTGCTCGGCAACCTCGCCTGCACCACCCACGGGGCGGCGATGGTCTACCCGGCCGAGTCGTTCGACCCGGAGGCCACCCTCGCCGCGGTCCAGAGCGAGCGCTGTACCGCCCTTTACGGAGTCCCCACAATGTTCATTGCCGAGCTCGAGCACCCCCGCTTCACTGAGTTCGACCTCTCGAGCCTGCGCACCGGCATCATGGCCGGCTCGCCCTGCCCGGTCGAGGTGATGAAGAAGGTCCAGTCGCACATCCACATGGCCGAGGTGACCATCTGCTACGGCATGACCGAGACCAGCCCGGTCTCCTTCCAGACCGCGCCCGACGACCCGGTCGACAAGCGCGTGTCGACCGTCGGCCGCATCCACCCGCACGTCGAGGCCAAGGTCATCGACCCAGAGCACGGACGGATCGTGCCGCTTGGCCAGCCTGGCGAGCTGTGCACCCGCGGCTACCTGGTAATGCTCAGCTACTGGGAGGACGACGAGGCCACCGCGGCCGCGATCGACCAGGCGGGCTGGATGCACACCGGCGACCTCGCCACGGTGGACGACGACGGCTACACCAACATCGTCGGCCGAATCAAGGACATGGTGATCCGGGGTGGGGAGAACATCTATCCGCGCGAGGTCGAGGAGTTCCTCTACCAGCATCCGGCCATCAGCGACGTGCAGGTGGTCGGCGTGCCGGACGCGAAGTACGGCGAGGAGCTGTGCGCCTGGGTGCGGCTCAAGGAGGGCCAGGCGGTGGACGGCGACGAGCTGCGCGATTGGTGCAAGGGCAGGATCGCCACCTTCAAGATCCCGCGCTACTGGCGCTTCGTCGACAGCTTCCCGATGACGGTCACCGGCAAGGTACAGAAGTACAAGATGCGCGAGGTCTCCATCGCCGAGGAGCGACTGGAGGACGCCGCACAGATCGAAACCGCCTGAGCCGAGGGCTGCGCGGCGTCGCAAGCCCAGCCCTGGGGAGTGGCACCTTTGGGATGGTCGGCCGCTGGCCATCACGCTCGCGCAGCGTACCGCCTCAGCGGCCCCTCACATGATCATCTTGTGCTCGAACTGGGGCTGAGCGTGACGTGCTGGAGGGTGCGCCAGCGCTGGGTGAGCAGCGCGAAGCCGCGCTCACCCAGGCACCGGGCGGAGCGGATGAGGGCGTTGCGGGTGCGGGTATTGATGTCCAGTTCCTTCGCCCCAGCGGGCTTTCACCGGGACGTGCACGCCGGCCCCGGCGCCATCGTAGCCAGGGTCAGCTCGGCCAGTTCAACTGGCGGTACTCGCGCCGTGGGCGGCCTTCCATGCCCGGACAGGTTCGGTCACGAAGCGGATGCCGGCAGTGACACAGAACTCCGCAGCGTCCTCGGACAACGCTTCCGGGGTGTTGAGCAGCAGGGCGCCGAGGCGGCGCCGGTCGGCGACCTCAACGGGCTGCGCCGGCAGGCGCGCGTACCGCTCGCCCGCTTCACCCCAGTGGCGATGGTGCGGGTCCTCCAGCCGGGCGAGGAACCCGGCCACGACGTCGGGCCACCATGGCGTACCCCACCAGTGATCGCACGCCAGCCCGCCGTGAAGCGCGGCGCGCTGCGCCGCGAAGTCCAGGCCGCGCCGTTCGGCGCTGGCAGCGACGCCGCCGAGCGCTTGGTCCATGTGGTCGGCGAGCTCGTCGAGCTGCTTACCGGCGAGTTGGCCGAGCGTGCGCCCGTCCGGCAGGACCCGGTCGGGGTCCGACAGCCGTTGGAAGACGTCGGCGAACAGCTCGTCGGTGAAGTCGCTGTCCAGCTCGGCGAGGTCCTCGGTCGCGACGAGCTCCTCGCCGGCGTAGGCGAAGGCGTTATCGAGGTGGTCGTCGAGGATGCTGCGGACGAGTTTGGTGGTGGCGACGTTGGCGCGCAGCATCCCGCCGTCATGGATGCGGCCCTCACCGTGCCAGTCCTCGAGCGGGCTGTTGCGCCAGGTGCCGTTGGTGATGCCGATCGCGGCCAGGTCCAGGACCACGGCGGCATCGTTGGGGTCGACGCCGACGTGCTCGCGGAGGAACAGCGGAATGCTTGCCGGATCCGGCTCATACTTGCTGGTCACTGCGATCACGTCCCAATGCAGCGGGCGTCCGCGTTCGACAGCCCGCTCGAGGCTTGCCGTCACCGGCGGACCCTAGCAGTTGAGCCCGACAAGCCGAACCTCCAACTCAAGTGCAACGATTCACCAAGGGTTGCGGTGGTGATTCCGCCAGAATCGGCGCGGGCTCAGAGTTCGATCGCAAGTCCGTCACTGAGGTCATGGCCAAGATCCAAGTCGTGTGGCTGGATGGCTCGTGCCAGCTCGTGCGGCTCGGGCGGGGGCACCACCAACGGATCGTCCGTGCCCCGCCAACCCCGAGCCGGCCCATCGAGCTCCTCGGTCCAATCAATACGGCTAGCTGCGGCGTGCTTGCTGGCGTCGCGGGTCCACCGCGCGTCCAGCGCCTCGACGGGATCGGTGTCGCGGTAGGGGCCGGCCTGCTGGGTGGCCGCGTCAACGAACACGTGGAACTCCTCCACGCAGCGGGTGGCCATCGAGTAGGCCGACTGCCGCGAAGTCTGCCAGCCGCCCGGCAGCACCAGTACCACCGCGGCCTGGCCGCCCTGCAGCTTCAGCGCGTGGCCGGCGTACCCGAGCCGCAGCGGCTGGGCGTCCTCATGGATGGCGGGCTGGACGGTGACGGTGCGGCCGTCGTCGACGCGGACCACGACCTGGCCGCGATCCGGATCGACGGCAAGGACCTGGCCGGCAGTTCCGTTCGCAACGTAGGTAGGGAGAAGGTCGTCGTTGGCGCGGTAGGGGCGGACGAACCGCACCCGGTCCCCGGCGTAGAACTGCTCACCGCGGCTGTAAGCCCGATCCACGACCGTGACTGCGGGGCCGGTGAGTTCCCCAGCAGCATGGCGCCGGGCTTGGCACAGCGCGTTGAGGGTATCGACCGTGGCGTTGTCGGTGTCGGTCACGATCGCCACCCCTTCGAGCCCACGAGCACGGCGGTGCTCGTCCCAGGCGTGCACGACCTCCTTGACCGCGGTCGACCGGTCCGGTGCCAGGTGCAACCGGCCGCGGGCCTGCAAGCTGGCGAGCGCATCGGGGGCGTGACCGTCGCGGATCGCCTGGCACGCCTCGCGGTCGGCGAGGTCGCGCTGCCGGACGACGCGCGTGAGCTCGACGTGGCCGCCGACCGCCTGGTCCACCAGGCGCTGCCAGCCGCCCGGGCCAACCGGCTGGGCCTGCTCCGGGTCGCCAAGGGTGCGGATCGCGGCCGGGCCGGCCGCGTCGAGCAGGGCGGCCATGCGCGGGGTGTCCACCATGGCGGCCTCCTCGACCAGCACCACCCAGTCCCCGGTGGGCTTGAGCCTGCCGGTGGCCACGGCGCGGGCGAACGCCTCGACCGTGTAGCCCTGGTCCAGGCTGAGCTCGCGGGCGGTGCGCCGGGCGGTCTCCGCGGCGGTGGAGACGAGCACGACCTGCTGGCCGTTGCCCCGGTAGGCGCGCAGCAGGGCGCGGAGCAGGGTGGTCTTGCCGGTGCCGGCGCGGCCTTCCAGCGACGCCCATCCGACCGGCGCCCCAAGATGCCGCAGTGCCGCGAGCTGCTCCTTGGAGAGCCGCGGGCCGGTCAAGTTAGCAAGTTGGGCGGCGCGGCCGAGCAGCTCGGGCCGCGGAGCCAGCGTGCGGGTGGCGGCCTTGGCGCGGGCGACCTGGACGATCCTTCGTTCCTGGGCGAGCAGGGCCGCGGTGGTGAATCCCGGCCCTTGGGGGGTGGCGACCGGGACCAGGTCCGGGCCGGCCAGCAACCGGTCGAGGAACGCACGGGCCTCTTCGGCGTCGAGGAGGCCGGTGGCGGCCTGGTAGGTGGCCTTGGTGAGAGTGGCGGCATCGAAGGTGGCGTCCTGGTGGGTGAGGCCGTCGGGGGCCAGCAGCCGCGCCCGCACGGCCGCCTCCCGCTCGGCCAGCGGCCTGGACGCTCGCCTCCGCTTGCGGAGCGGGGTGGGGGCCTGCAGGCTGTGGCGGGCTAGGACGGCGTGGTAGGCGGGCCAGTGCGGCGCTCGGCAGGCGTTGCTCTTCGGGGCGCGATCGCGCGGCGAGCCGGCCGCGCTCCCGCAGGGTCGGCGGCCGGCCGCGCCGGGCCTGGAAGGCGGCGACCTGCTGTTGGAGGTGGCGGTGGCGGCTGGAGAACAGGTCGGTCAGGCGCCGGTCGACGCCGGCGAGCTCCCAGGTGCGGCCCTTGCGGGTCTCCTGCCAGGTGAGCTGGTAGCCCAGGCGTTGCAGCTCGGCGGCCAGCTCGCAGGAGTAGATCGCCTCGGCGGTGGTGGCGAACTGGTAGACGGGCCGGGAGTCGATCGCCAGGAAGCGGCCCTGGCAGAAGGCCAGGTTGAAGATGAAGGCGTGGCTGTGGAGTTGCGGGTCGGGGGGCCGGCCCGGCTCGGTGGCGGTCTCGCTGGTGGGCCGGCTGGTGTGGTGGGTGAACACCGCCACGGCAAGCTCCCCGGGCGCGTGGAGCTGCTCGCCGTCGATGGTTGGCCGGCAGGCCGCTACCCGCGCCTCCAGCTCCTCGAGGGTGAGGCGGACGGCGGCCTGGTGCGCGCGTTCCAGGGCTGCCGCTCGGTAGGGGTGGCGAACGGCAGCAGGGCAGAGACGGACTTGGGTGGGCTGAGGTTGCAGTCGATCCCCGGCACGCGCATGCCACCGTGCGGGAGCGGCGCGCCGGTGATCGGGTCGGGCTTGGTGACGTGGGAGGTCTTGACCAGCCGGGCGCCGGTGAGGGGGTGCCGGCCGGCGGCCAGGCGCTGGAACGCCGCCCGGTCCAGCCGGTCCAGGCCGAGCCGCTGCCACAGCCGGCCGTGGAGTTCGGCGGCTGCCTCGCAGGGGGTGCCGTCGGGCCTGAGGTAGTAGTCGGCCTGGCCGTGTCCGCCGGCGAGGTAGCGCCACAGGTCCCCGCCGACGCGGGCGATCATTGTGGCCTGGAACTTCCTGGGCACGAACACCCGCCACACTCCTGCTGACCTGTCTCGCGATGAGGCAAGCCAACGCCCAGGCGCTCACTGGAGACCTCACAGGAGCCGCCGCCGAGCGCTCGACGCCGACACCTGGAACTGGCCGCGCCGGAACACCGTTGAAGGCAGACGCGTTACGCTGTCCGGCTGCGCCGGGCCGCTCACAGGCCGAGGAACGGCCTCGCCTTCGGCGCCGCGGCCCGGATCCTGCACCGGACCACGGACCGGCCGTTGTCGCGACCGACCGGCCGCATCCCACGGCATGCGGCGGTCGCCTCAAGGGCGCTTCGCGGTCCTTCGGACCGGCCTTGCCGGCCGTCCTTGACCCGACCGCCGCCACCGCGGGCCGGTGACACCGGCCGCCCCGGCGGCGTAGAGACCGGGCCGCCCGGCCGCGACCACCCTGGTTCTGATTCTGGCGGAATCACGCCGTCCGCGCCCGGTGCGACCGGGACCTTGTGGCGTCCACCTCACCGGCCGCGACTGCGGCGTGGACACCACTTAGGACCCGTCACAGAATTACTTATGCGTGTAGTGTCCCGGTATGGAGGTGACCGAGGAGGCGCTGGCGGCGATGTTCGCGGTGCTGTCGCCGCATCTAGATGAGCGGCAGCGGCGCCTGCTGGCCGGCGCGCAGGCGCGGGCGCTGGGCCGCGGCGGGATCGCGATGGTCGCCCGTGCGTCGGGCCTGAGCCGCGCCACGGCCAAGGCCGGGACCACCGAGATCGACCACGGGCCCGAGCGGACCCGGCGGGCCCGCCGGCCAGGCGCGGGACGCCCCAAGGCGACCGCACACGACCCCGACCTGCTGCACGCCTTGGATGCCCTGGTGGAGCCGACCGCCCGGGGCGACCCCACCTCGCCGTTGCGGTGGACGTGCACGTCGACCCACACCCTGGCCGACGAGCTGGGCGCGCAGGGCCACCCGGTCAGCGCCAACACCGTGGCCGGGCTGCTGGCCGGGCTGGGCTCCTCGTTGCAGGCCACCGCCAAGCAGACAGAGGGCGCCCAGCATCCCGACCGGGACGGCCAGTTCCGCTCCCTCAACGAGCAGGCCAAGGTGCATCTGGCCGCGGGGCAGCCGGTGATCAGCGTCGACACCAAGAAGAAGGAGGTGGTCGGCAACCTCGGCAACACCGGCCGCGAGTGGCAGCCCAAGGGGTCTCCGGTGCGGGTGGAGGTGCACGACTTCCCCGACCCCAACATCGGCAAGGCGATCCCCTACGGGGTCTACGACCTGGGCGCTGATGCCGGTTGGGTGAGCGTGGGCGACGACCACGACACCGCCGCGTTCGCGGTGGCGACGATCCGCCGTTGGTGGCAGCTGGTCGGCAAGGTGGCCTATCCCGAGGCGAGCAGGCTGCTGGTCACCGCGGATGCGGGCGGGTCCAACGGGTATCGCAGCCGGCTGTGGAAGGTGGAGCTCGGCAAGCTTGCCGCCGAGACGGGCCTGGCGGTCACGGTGTGCCACTTCCCGCCTGGCACGTCCAAGTGGAACCGGATCGAGCACCGCCTGTTCAGCCAGATCTCGATGAACTGGCGCGGCCGCCCGCTGGTGAGCCACGAGGTGGTCGTCGACCTGATCGGCGCGACCACCACCCGCACGGGCCTCAAGGTCCGCGCTGAGCTTGACCGCGGGTCCTATCCGACCGGGGTCAAGGTCACCGACGCGGAGTTGGGCGCCGTGCCGCTCACCCGGCATGGCTGGCA
>DASYUT010000145.1 GCA_036000965.1 Actinomycetes bacterium | reverse complement strand
ACCGACGGCGAGTTGCTGCGGGGGGTGCGTTTCGAGCGCCATGAGGTGCTCACCCAGTCGCTGTCGATGCGTTCCAGGTCGGGCGCGGTGCGCCTGATCGAGACCCGGCACCAGCTCGGCAAGTCGAACCTGATCGCCCGGCCGCGGTAGGCCCGCCGGCAGACGGCGCGAGGAGGAACTGTCGTGGCGGACCTCGAGACGCAGGTCGTCGTCGTAGGCGGTGGAGCGACCGGAACGGCAGTGCTTCGGGACCTCGCACTGCGCGGCATCGACGCGGTGCTGGTCGAGCGGGCCGACCTCGGGACGGGCACGTCGGGACGCTGGCACGGGCTGTTGCATTCCGGCGGCCGTTACGTGGTGAAGGATCCGGTCTCGGCGACCGAGTGCATCGAGGAGAACATGACGCTGCGGCGCATCGCGCCGCACTGTGTCGAGGACACCGGCGGGCTGTTCGTGCTGCTGCCCGAGAACGAGCAGAGCTACGGGGACGCCTTCGTCGAGGCCTGCGAGAAGACCGGCGTGCCTTGCGAGGAGCTCAGCCTGGACCAGGCGCGCAAGCGGGAGCCGCTGCTTACGCCGAACCTGTCGCGGGTGTTCGCGGTGCCGGACGGGACGTTGGACGGTTGGAAGCTCATGGGCGGCTTCGTCGCCGACGCCACGTCGAGGGGCGCGCGTGTGCTGCTCCGCCACCCGGTCGTCGGCTTCGAACGCGACGGCGACCAGATCCGAGCCGTGCGCGTGCGCGACACGGCGGCCGGCGAGGACCGGCTGATCGGCTGCCAGTGGGTTCTGAACGCGGCCGGGGCCTGGGCCGGGCAGGTCGCCACACTCGCCGGGGGTCGGCTGAGGATGGCTCCGGGCAAGGGTGCCATGGTCGTGATGGTCAGCCGCTACGTGCGCGGGGTGGTCAACGACTGCCGGATGCCGGGCGACGGCGACATCATCGTGCCCGTCCACGAGGTGGCGATCCTGGGCACGACCGACGTCGAGACCAACGACCCCGACGACATCTCGGTCGACCCACGCGAGGTCGACTTCATGATCGACGCGTGCGCCCAGATGGTCCCGGCGATCGCCAACGGCCGGGTGCTGCGGGCGTTCAGCGGCTCCCGGCCGCTGTACAAGGCCGAGGACGCCGCCGGCGACAGCCGCGACATCACCCGGGCGTTCTTCGTGCTGGACCACAGCGAGCGCGACGGGCCGGGCAACCTGCTGTCGATCGTGGGCGGCAAGCTCACGACCTGCCGGCAGATGGCCGAGCGGACCGTGGACGTGCTCGCGGCCAAGATGGGGGTGGACGCCGACTGCGCCACCGCCGAGGTGCCGCTCCCGGGCGCCGAGCACGGCTTCCACCGGCTCGCCGACCCGCTCGCCACGGTGGAGAAGAAGGTTGAGTACGGCGAGCTGGTCTGCGAGTGTGAGCTGGTCACGCGGGCCAGGATCGAGGCGGCGGTCGACCAGGGCACCACCGAGCTGGACGACCTGCGCCGCCAGCTCCGGCTCGGCTTCGGGCCGTGCCAGGGCGCCTTCTGCGGCTGGCGCGCCGCCGCGATCGTCGACGATCGGCGTCCGGGGGAGAACGAGCCGCTGGCCAACCTGGAGCGCTTCCTCGAGGAGCGCTGGCGTGGGCAGCGGATGGCGGTCTGGGGTGACGGCGCCGTGCAGGCCCTGCTGAACCATGCCATCTACCGGGGTACCTTCGACTTGCGACCCCAGCAGGAGCCGGCCGAGACGGAACGGGAGGCGTGATGCGCGCCGACGTGGTGGTGGTCGGGGCCGGCCCGGCGGGCCTGGCCGCCGCCGTCGCCCTGGCCGAGGCCGGGCGCCAGGTGCGCATCATCGCGCGCGGCAACGGCTTCACCCACTGGGGTCCGGGCGCGGTCGACGTGCTCGCGCGGGTCGGCGGCAAGGAGGTCGGTCGGCCGCTGGATGGCGTGCCCGAGCTGCCCGCGCGGCATCCGTACCGGCTGCTCGAAGACGAGGTCCTGCGCCGGGCGATCGACCGGTTCCAGCGCTTGGCGGCCGCGGCCGGGCTGGCCCACGAGGGCAGCCTGGACCAGAACCGCCGGCAGGTCACCGCGCTCGGCACGCTGCGCCCGACCTGCCTGGTGCCCGCGCCCGCCGCCCGGCCGCTCGCCGGCCGCGTAGCCGTGGTCGGCTTCGCCGGCTTCCGTGACTTCGCCGCCGGGCTGTGCGCGCGCGGGCTGCGCGACGCCGGCTACCAGGCCAGCGTGCAGGCTGTCGAGCTGCCGAGCTGGAGCCACGAGCGCCACTTCACCGCGGTCGACCTGGCCCGCGCGATCGACGACGCCGGCTTCCGGA
Organism: Actinomycetes bacterium; assembly: GCA_036000965.1. Taxonomy (NCBI): domain Bacteria; kingdom Bacillati; phylum Actinomycetota; class Actinomycetes; species Actinomycetes bacterium. The sequence continues at coordinate 9,438 of DASYUT010000145.1, read as the reverse complement.
GCCGGCTGGCCGACCGGTTGGCCGGCGCCACGCGCGACGCCGACGTCGCCGTCGTCCCAGCCGTGCTCGGGCTCGCCGCCGGGCACGAGGCCTGGGCCGACCTGGAGCGCCGCACAGGAATCGCGCTGGTCGAGGCCGCGCTGGCGCCACCCTCGGTGCCCGGCCTGCGGCTGTACGCGGCCTGGCTGGCGCGGCTGCGCGAGCTCGGGGTACGCCTGCAGCTCGGCTTCCCGGTGACCGGCCTGGAGGTCGGCGACGGCAGGGTCACCGCGGTGGTGACCGAGGGCGCCTCCCGGCCGATCGTGACCCGCTGCAACGAGGTCGTGCTGGCCACCGGAGGAGTGGCCGGGCGCGGCATCCAGGCCCAGCGCGACGGCTCGCTCGTCGAGGTCGTGGCCGGGCTGCCGGTGCAGGGCTTCGCCGACCGGATGCACTACCTCGCCGACCGCTTCCTCGACGACCATCCGCTGGGGGCCGCCGGGGTCGTGGTCGACGCCGAGCTCCGCCCGCTCGACACGACCGGCAAGCCCGCGCTCGATGGCCTGCGCTGCGTCGGCAGCCTGCTGGCCGACCATGACCCGACCGCCGAGGGGTCGCGGGAGGGCATCGCCCTCGTCACCGCCACCCGCGTCGCCGAGCTGCTCGCCGCCGCCCCCGTCTGAAAGGCCGCTCATGCTCCGCGTCGAACACACCGCCGACTCCTGCGTCAAGTGCAACATCTGCAACACGGTCTGCCCGGTGGCCGCGGTCACCGACCTGTTCCCGGGCCCCAAGTACGAGGGCCCGCAGGGCCAGCGCTTCCGGGCCGGACTGGACAACGGCAGCTCGCCGGACCATTCGCTGGACTACTGCTCGGCCTGCGGGCTGTGCACCCAGGCGTGCCCCGAGGGCGTGATGGTGGCCGAGATCAACGCGGTGGCCCGCGAGCAGCTCGTCCGCGCCAAGGGCGGCCTGCGCCTGCGGGACAAGCTGGTCAGCCGCCCGACCCTGATGGGCCGGCTGGCCCGCCCGGTGGCCCCGCTGGCCAACGTCGCGCTGGCCAACCCGGGGATGCGTTGGCTCCTCGAGAAGACCATGGGCGTGCACCGCAAGGCGGCCATGCCGAAGTTCTCCAGCCGGAGCTTCCGCTCCTGGGCCCGCAGGCACCGGCCGCCGCCCGACGCCACGCGCACGGTCGCCTACTTCCACGGCTGCGCGACACAGGAGTACGAGCCCGAGGTCGGCACGGCGCTCGTGCGCGTGCTCGAGCGCAACGGCGTGCGCGTCACGTTCCCGGTGCAGAACTGCTGCGGCCTGCCGCTGGTCTCCAACGGCGACTTCGACGCGGCCCGCCGCTTCGCCACCAAGCTGACGGCCAACCTCTCGGACGCGGCCGGGGACCCCGGGGTGATCGTGGCCAACTCGACCTCCTGCGGCATGACACTCAAGGCCAAGTACCGCGAGCTGCTCGGCATGGAGGACGAGCGCACGGCCGCGGTCTCCCGGGCCGTCTACGACATCTGCGAGTACCTGGCCGGCCTCGCCGACGAGGGCGCGCTCGACACCTCGTTCCGGCCGCTGCGCGCCAAGGCCATCTACCACCCGCAGTGCCAGCTCATGGCCCACGGGGCGGGGATGCCCGCGCTCGACCTGCTCGCGCTCGTACCCGAGCTCGAGGTCGAGCTGTCGGTGGTCGGCTGCTGCGGCATGGCCGGCACCTACGGCACCAAGGCCGAGAAGTACGACATCGCGATGGCTGTGGGGAACGGCCTGTGGGAGCAGGCCAAGGCCACCCGGCCCGACTTCATCGTGTGCGACTCGGAGACCTGCCGCTGGCACATCGCCAAGGCCACCGGCGTGCCCGTCTACCACCCGGTCCAGGTGCTCGACCGCGCCTACCAGACCCCGACCAGGACGTGAGCGTGCCAAGGACCACCCGGAACCGCTGCGAAAGAGGACCGCCATGCCCATCGCAAGCCCGAAGAGGGTTGCCCTGGATGGGGGTTGCCGGGGGTGTCAGGCCCGCGCGTGCTCTGGCCGCGCGCTGGGCCACACGCCCAGGGCGCAGGCCGCGTCGACGGGCTTCAGCGGCAGGGTGCGCACCTGGATGTCGGTGAAGCCCGCGTCGTGGAGCGCCGCCGCCATGCGTTCGCCGGCCTGGCGGGTGTCCTGGTTGGTGACGCCACGCCCGCGCGGCTGCATGGTCAGCGCGGTCCTGGCCCCGGGCAGCAGCACCTCGGCCAGCTGGCGCAGCACCGCGACCGGGTCTGGCCAGAACCCGAACACGTTGACGGCCAGCGCCTTGTGGAAGGTTGCCGGCCGGCCGGCCAGGTCGGCCAGGCTGCCGCGCAGCAGCTGCACCCGGCCCGACGCCACCGCACCGCGGTTGCGGCGGCGGGCCTGGCGCCACATCACCTGGGAGTGGTCGATGCCGACCACCCGGCCGTGGGGGCGGGCCGATCCGTGGCGCGCCGCGGAATCGCGACCCTCGCCCGGATGCTCAGCCGGCTGTCGCGTCCCCGCCGGTGACCAGGGCCAGGACCTCCCCGGCGGCACGCTCGACGGTCGCGGCGACCGGCGGGGACAGGGCGTCGCCGGCGGCGAACGACCCCCCCCTCGATGCCGACCAGGACCAGGCGGCCTGGCAGGCGACCGAGCGCGCCGGCCAGGCCGACCGCCTCCGCCAGGCCGAGGGCATGCGAGCTGACCTGCCAGGCACGGTCGGCGATGCCGCTCCCCGCCTGGCCGCCGGGGACGACCTCCAGCCGGTGCAGCGAGCCTGGCTCGCCGCCAGCGCGCACCGCGTCCACCACCACCGCGAGCGCCGCCCCCTGCCAGTGGTCGAGCAGGGCGGCGGCGTCGCCCTCGTGCTCCACCACCTCGACCCCGGCGGGTGCCGCCCGCCGCAGCCGCCCAGCCACCTCCAGGCCGGCCGCGTCGTCGCCGCGGACCCGGTTGCCGAGGCCGATCACCACCACCCGGCCCGGCCGGGCCGCGCTCACGCCTCCGCCACCTCGAGGTCGAGGAAGTGGGTGGCGCACGAGATGCACGGGTCGTAGTTGCGGATCGCCTGCTCGCAGCGGCGGGTCAGCTCGTCGGTGGGCAGGTGCAGGCGTGGCTCCACGAAGCGGCGCAGGTCGTCCTCGATCTGCCGCTGGTTCTGGGAGGTCGGCGGGACGATCCGGGCGCTGCGGATGACCCCGTCGCCGTCGAGCTCGTAGCGGTGGTAGAGCATTCCCCTGGGTGCCTCGGTGACCCCGTGCCCGGTGGCCGCGCGCGGCTCGACCGGGACGGCGGGCGCGTCCGGCTGCTCGTACCGGTCGATCAGGCGCAACGCCTCGTCGAAGGCGTACAGCATCTCGACCGCGCGCACCACGATGCTCTGGAACGGGTTGCGGCAGACACCCCCGAGGCCGGCTTCGGCGGCCACCTCGCGGGCCAGCGGGGACAGCGCCGCGGCCGCGAGCCCGTAGCGCGCCAGCAGGCCGCACATGTAGGGCCGCTCGAGCCCGCCGAGGGAGGCGTGCAGCGCGGTGGAGTGCGGCACGTGGTGCTCGACGAGCTGCTCACCGAGGTCGTGCACGTCGATGTCGAGCCCGCCGCTGGAGGCCACCCCGTCGCCGAAGATCGGATACTCCCCATCAGGGGACCGGACTGCCACCAGCTCGTAGTCGCCTTCGAAGCCGGGGAAGTCGAAGCCAGCCACCCAGCGCACTGTCTCGAGCGCCAGGTCCCGGCTGCGGCGCAGCTGCTCGGCGAGCGGGAGCAGCTCCCGCTTGGCCGGCACCCGGTAGAAGCCGCCGACGCGCACGTTGACCGGGTGGATCGGCCGCCCGCCGAGCAGCGCGATGATCTCGTTGCCTGCCTTTTTCATGGCCAGGCCGCGCTGCACCACATCGCGGTGGTCGGCGGCCATCTCCACCGCCCCGTCGTAGCCGAGGAAGTCGGGGGCGTGCAGCAGGTACACGTGCAGCGCGTGGCTCTCGATCCACTCGCCGCAGTAGATCAGCCGGCGCAGGTCGGCCAGGGGCCCGTCCACGGTCGCGCCGCAGGCGTTCTCGATCGCGGTGCACGCGCTCATCTGATAGGCGACCGGGCAGATGCCGCAGATCCGGGCGGTGGTGTCCGGCGGCTCGGTGTAGGCCCGCCCGCGCAGGAACGCCTCGAAGAACCGCGGCGGCTCGTAGATGCGCAGCTCCACGGTCTCCACTCGGCCATCGCGGGTGCGTACCAGCATGGCGCCCTCGCCCTCGCGGCCGGCAACTACCTGCCCCACATCCTGCCCATCGATCCCACGCTGCACTGGGCCAACCCGCCGGGTGGGGTGGCCGGCCGGGACTCGCGCCCGACCTTCACCACCACCCCTGGCCGCTACACCGGTTCGGTCCCGATCGTCACCCACCTGCACGGCGGGCGCAACAGCGAGGAGCACGACGGCTACCCCGAGGCCTGGTACCTGCCCGCGGCCGCCAACATCCCCGCCGGCTACGCCACCGTCGGCTCGCTCTATGAGGAGTTCAAGGCCAAGTCCCAGGCGGCGACCGGTGCGGTGTGGGCGCCGGGGACGGCGGTGTTTGAGTACGAGAACCAGCAGGCGGCCTCCACGCTGTGGTTCCACGACCACACCCTGGGCATGACCCGGGCCAACGTGTATGCCGGGCCGGCGGGCTTCTACCTGCTCCGCGACGGCGCCTTCGACCTGCCGGCTGGGGTGCTGCCGGGGCCGGCGCCGGCCCGCGGCGATCCCGCAGGCAGGCGGTACTTCGAGATCCCGCTGGCCATCCAGGACCGCTCGTTTGACGCCGACGGCTCGCTGTTCTACCCCGACAGCCGTGAGTTCTTCGACGGCTTCCAAGGACCGTACATCCCCGGCAGCGATGTCCCGCCGATCTGGAACCCCGAGGTGTTCGGCAACACGATGCTGGTCAACGGCAAGACCTGGCCGTTCCTGGAGGTCGAGCCGCGGCGCTACCGGTTGCGGCTGCTGAACGGCTGCAACGGGCGCTTCCTCATCCTACGGTTCGACAGCACTGACCTGCGCTTCTGGCAGCTCGGCGCCGAGGGCGGGTTCCTGCCCGCACCGGTGCAGCTGGGCGAGCTGCTGATGGGGCCGGCCGAACGCGCCGACGTGATCGTCGATTTCGCCGGCCTTGCGGGCCGGACGGTCCGGCTGCGCAACCTCGGGCCCGACGAGCCGTTCGGTGGCGGCACCCCCGGGGTCGACTTCGACCCCGCGAACCCCGCCACCACCGGGCAGGTGCTGGAGTTCCGGGTCACGCTGCCGTTGAGTGGAGAAGACACCAGCACGCCACCGGGGCAGTTGAGCCTGCCGGCACCGGCCAAGCCGGGGGCGACTACCAACACCCGCCAGGTGTCGCTCAACGAGGCGGCCTCCATCTTCCCTGGGTTCGACGGGCCGGTCGCCGCGCTGCTTGGCACCATGAACGGCACGCCAAATCCGCTGGGGTGGGCCGATCCCATCACCGAGAACGTGCGGGTGGGCGCGGTCGAGGAGTGGGCGATGCACAACTTCACCGAGGACGCCCACCCCATCCACATCCACGAGATCCAGTTCGAGGTCGTCAACCGCCAGCCGTTCGGGGGCACTCCGTTCGGCCCGGAGTGGTGGGAGATGGGCCTGAAGGACACCGTGGTCGCCTACCCCGGTCAGATCACCCGGGTCAAGGCGCACTACGACCGAGCGGGCCTGTTCGTGTGGCACTGCCACATCGTCGAGCACGAGGACAACGAGATGATGCGGCCCTACCGGATCACGTAGCCCTCGCCGCGTCACGAGGTCGGGGTCCGACCGAGCCCGGGCAACCGGCACCGGTCCTCCTGGGACGGATCCGGTTGCTCGGGAACGCCGTGGTCGCATGGTCGCCTCCGGGACTGAACGCCGTGGTCGCATGGTCGCCCGCTGGACGGGGCGCCGTCCTCGCGCTCGCGGGATGAGAACCGTATGAGTCCCGGCCACAGGCCATGAAATTCCAAAGGTTGAGCGACTTCCGCGACTAGACGGAGATCGAGGCGTGGGCCGGCAGCATCGCCTGGGCGCTGGGAGCTCTGCCGACCAACGACCCGACCCTCCCTCTTCGTCAATGACTGAGGTTTCACATTTTCACATGAGCCTGGCCGACCATTGGCCTGTCAGGGACGGGACGTTCGGCCCATGTCCTGGTCGGGCGGGCCGAGCAGACTGCAGAAGAGGCAACCGAAAGGAGTAAACCATGACGATCCAGCAGGAGCCGGTGCGATTGGACGGCTCGTTGCAGCTCCCAGCCCAGCGCGCCGCCCAGACCGCGCCGACCCACCGGGCGGTCATCACCACCTTTGCCGCGAAGGTCCTCGCGGTCGCGCGCCTGGCGGTCGGGTTCGTGTTCCTGTGGGCCTTCCTGGACAAGACGTTCGGGCTCGGCTACGCAACCCCGTCCGCCAAGGCCTGGATCCACGGCGGCTCCCCCACCAGGGGTTTCCTCAGCAGTGTCGCGGTGGGCCCGTTCGAGTCGACATTCCACAGCTGGGCGGGGGCCACCTGGGCGAACTGGCTGTTCATGCTCGGCCTGCTCGGCGTCGGCGTCGCGCTGACACTCGGGGTGGCGCTGCGCGCCGCGGCCGCAAGCGGCACGGTGCTGATGCTGCTGATGTGGGCCGCGGAGTGGCCGCTGGCCAAGCACACCTCCGCGGGTGAGCTGAGCATGTCAACCAACCCGATCGTGGACTACCACCTCGTCTACGCGCTGGCGCTGATCGTGGTGGCGGTGACCTACGCCGGCAACACGTGGGGCCTGGGCAGGCTCTGGGCGAAGTTGCCGCTCGTCCGGCGCAACCGCTGGCTGTTGTGACCGCGACCAACCCGTGACCACCGCCGGCAGCCGCTTGCGATCAGCTCCCCAGCGGCTGCCGGCGGTGCGCTGCCCGCACCAACGGCACCGATGCCCCCGGTCGACCTGGTCGACCGGGGGCATCGGCATGAGGCTGAGGGGCATCGGCATGGAGCTGACCAGAGGCGTCGCGGCGCTGGCAGTGCAGCAACCCGCCGACCCTTCCACCGGCGGGAAGAGGCGCCCCGGCGGACCGGAACGCCCTGTCAGGGATCGGCCGGCCGGCGAGCAGGCGCCACCCGCGCGCCCGGCTGCCTCTGCCGTGCCGACGGCTCGGGCTCGCGCAGGATGAGCACCGGGCAGGGAGCCCCCTGGGCCACCGCCTTGAGGCGCTCGGCGCGGCCCTGGCGCGGATCCCCCTTCCAGGTCGCCACGAGCAGATCGGGCCGCAACCGGCGCGTGGCGGCGAGGATCGACTCCAAGGGTGGACCGGTCGTCACCTCGAGCCGCAACAGAGACCTTGGGCGCGCCGCGGCAGAACCGGGCCAGGAACTGCCGGCGCCACTCCTCTCACTCCTGAGGGCCGTGGTCGACCACCCGCGGAGCGGGGAGGCTCCCGTGCTCGTCGGACGGCTCGGGGGCGGGGACATGCAGCACGACGACCTCCGCACCAGTGGCGACGGCCACCTCGGAGGCGGCGTCGACCCCGGCCGTGGCGGACGGGCTGCCCTCGTGCAGAACGAGGATGCTGCGCAGGCGCCGGGCCACCCGTGCGTGGGCGGGGACGAACACGACCGGCCGCCCACCGGCGCCGACCGCCAGCGCCCGGCCGACGTCGGGCGCGGAAGGCCCCGGCTCGAGCTCCCAGTCGGCCGGCCTCGAGGTCGTCACGGCGGCCAGGGCGAGCCGCCCGAGGCGCGGGCCGAGCAGGTCCAGCACGGTGGGCGAGCGCGGCGGCTGCCTCCGGAGAGCCCTCCACATCCACCACGACGTCGATCGGACTCCGACCCGGCGCGCCCGCCCGCAGCAGCTGCGCCAGCCGGCTCACGGCGCGCCGCTCGGCCGACAGACCCAGCGGCAGCGCCAGCGGGCCGAGGGCGGTGCCAAGCAGCCACCAGGCAAACGGGTCGTGCCCATGGCGGCCCATGACCAGCGCGAACAGCAGGCCGACACCAAACCAGATCGCTCCGAGGGTAAGCAGTGCGGTGGTCGCCGACATGCCGATCACCTCCATCACCACAATGGTGGACGCGAACCCACACCGGCAGGCCAATGGTCCGGTCGGCGCCGGGCCCCGGCCGAGACCGGGCCGTCGCGCCCGGCGCCTGTGGGCCGTTCGGCCCTGGGGAAGCCAGATGCCCAGAGTCATGCTGTCCTCGAGGCTCCGGAAGGGCTGGAGGTCGAGGACGATGACAGGCGAGGAAGGCTGGAGGGCCACTGCGGTCGCCGCCGCTGCGGTAGGGGTGATCGTCGGCGCTCGCATGGCCGACCGGCGGCGGCGCCTCCGGATGGCGCGGCACCAGCTCTGGCGGCGGGCCGCCCTCGACGAGGCGCGGTCGCGGCTGGAGCGCGCCGACTCGAAGCGGAGGACCCGTCCCCCAGCAGGGGCACGGGCTGATCGTCACGGCCGTCTGGTGCGGATTAGCCGGTCATGCTCTTCAAGGAGCGAGACACTGACTGGTTCAGGGACGCAGACATCGGGAGGTGGTTTGCGTCGCCGGGCGGAGCGGCTCGTCCTGGACCGCCAATGACTACCCCCATGGTGACGATCGGTCGCGTTTGGGCGGGAGGCCACCGGGTCGGCAGCGGGCGCACCTCCGCGCGCTCAACTCGCTTGCAGGACGGCCACCTCGCCCGCGAGGTCATGGAGTCCTTGACGGCAGGATCCTCACGCGCGTACCACCACGGTGCCCGCCACCTTGTCGTGCAGGGCCTGCTTGCGGGCATCGACGCCGGCCAGCACGAACCCAAGCCCTAGCGGCGGCAGCGACAGGCCGAACTTGGCCAGCAGCCGCGCGGTCGCCCGCCCATAGCCGATCCGCTGCCCGTCGACGGTCGTGACCCTGACCCCTACGACCAGCTTGCCGAGGGTCGCCTGCCAGGCGGAGGCCTCCATCGCCGCGAAGTACAGCCACACCACCGCCAGCGCCAGCGCGTAGTACACGACGACCTTGACGGTCGAGTGGGGGGTCGCCAATTGTCCGTGGTAGCCGATCGTGAAGGACACCACGACGCCGATCAGTATCCAGTCGATGGCGGCTGCGATCCCCCTGCGCCAAAAGCCGCCGTATGCGCGGCCGACCTGCGATCGTCCGGCCAGGGTCTGCACGGTTGCCATGCCGATCACCCCTTCTTGCCATTGGGCCTTGCCCAGACTCCTCCGGGCGGGTCGCAGCGTCAGGGGCCCAAGGGCCCCCACTCCAGAGGACCTTTGGCCTGGCAGTGCACCACCACCTCGTCGTGCTGGAAGAAGACCAGCTGCGGGCGCCCGGTCGGGTCGGCCGGGGTGAGGTCGGTGGCCGCAGGGTCAGCGAGCCGGCGGCGCACAGCCGCCAGCCACACCAGCGCCCAGTCGGCGGCGCTGGCCTGGACGACAAAGTTGCGGGTGAACCGCCCTCGGTCCCGGGCGGCCCGG
>DASYUT010000144.1 GCA_036000965.1 Actinomycetes bacterium | reverse complement strand
GGTGGCGGGGCCGTGTCCCCGCTACCGAGGGCTTCGCGCTGGCCCTGTAGACTCCGGGTCCATGCGGACCACCCCGATCATCCCCCCCGCCGCAGAGCCGGTCGCGGCGCGCCCGGATGCGCGCCGAGCCGCGGTCGAGCTGCGCCCGGCCGAGGCCCTCTGGCTCGCCGGGACCGCCGCGATCATGGCCGTCTGCTGGGCGTCGCTCCTCACCGCGCACCTGGGCGTGCTCTCGGTCGGCTCCGTGCTGGGCGTGGCCACCGGCATGGTCGCTCTCCTCGCCGTGGCGGCCTGGTTCGCCGCCCGGCGGACGCGTCGGCCGCTGCGGCTCGCCGGGCCCTGGGTCGAGGTCGGCGCCCTCGCGGCCGCCGCCGGACTGCTCGCCCTCCTCTACCTGCCCGGCTTTCCCTACGGCGTCGCCGACAAAGATCCCGGCGGCTACGTGCAGCACGGCTTCTGGATCGCCCGCAGCGGCGACGTCCGCGTCCACGACGAGGTGCTGGCCAGGCTGCCGGACACGCCCCTGTACGGGGTGGGGGCGCGCTTTCCCGGTCTCTGGGTCCACGACCCGGCCAAGGCCGAGGTGATCCCGCAGTTCTATCACCTGTACCCTGCGACCCTGGGCTTCCTTGGACGCCTGTCGGGTCAGACCGCGATGGTCGATCTGAACGCCCTGCTCGCGATCGTCTCGGCCCTGGGCGTCTACCTGCTCGGCCGGCGTCTGGCCGGGACGGTGGCCGGGACGGTGGGCGGGACGGTGGCGGCGGCCGTGCTCAGCCTCAACATGATCCAGGTCTGGCAGGCCAAGTATCCGACGACCGAGATCTCCGCCCAGCTGTGGTTCGTCGCGGTGCTCCTCGGCCTCGCGGTCGCCGTCGACACCCGCTGGTGGGCCGCTGCCACGCTGGCCGGCGCCGCGCTGGGAGTGGCCTGGCTCGACAGGCCCGACACGCTGGTCCCGGTGCTGCTCGCCCTCGGCGTGCTGGCCGCCGCGGCCGTGCTCGGCCGCTGGGGGCGGCTGCACACGGCCTTCGCCGCTGGGCTCGCCGTGGTGACGCCACATGCCCTCTACCAGGCGTTCGGACCGGCCGACCGGTACACCCGGGTCACCACAGGCGCCACCCCGGCCAGGCTCTGCCTGCTGGCGGTGGTGCTGGTGGCAGGCGCTGCCGTGGGACGGGTCCTGTGGCGCGGCCCGCTCGGCCGGCGGGTCGAGCGGGCTCTCGGCCTGGTCACCGGCCGACGCCTGGTGGCGCTGAAGGCGCTGCTGCCGCTCGCGCTCGCGCTCCTCGCGCTCCTCGCCTGGTTCCGGACGGGGCTGTTCGGCTACGCCTACCTGCACATCGACGGCCGGGCAGTCCGCAGCTTCGACGACGAGAACCTGCGCCGGCTCGGCTGGTTCGTGACGATCCCCGGGATCGTCGCCTGCCTGGCCGGCTTCGCCGTGGTGGCGCTCCGCCGCTGGCGGGCGGCGGTCTGGATCGCCGTCGGCCCGTCGGTCCTGCTGCTCGCGCTGTTCGTGGAGGAGGCGCGCGTCTCGACCCGGCTGATGTGGTGGACCCGCCGCTATGTCCCGGTCGGCCTGCTGGCGTTCGCGCTGCTGATCGGGATCGCCTGCGCGGCCGCCTTCGCCTGGCGCGGACGGGGGCAGGCCCTTGCCAAGCTCGCCGCGGTCGCGGTAGCCGGCGTCGTCACCGTCACGGGCCTGGTTCAGGACCTGCCGCTCGCCCGCCATCGGGAGTTCGACGGGTCGTTCGCCGCCTCGGCGCGGATCGCCAGTGCCGCCGGCGGCCGCCAGGGCGTGTTCGTCTGGGGTCCTCGGCGCAACTACTACGACAGCATGCCGCTGTTCGCCGCCCCGGTCTGGCTGCAACGGGGGCAGTTGTCGGTGATCCTCCGCCCCGACGGGACCATGGCCGACCTCGCAAGGATCCAGCGGGCGTTCCCGCACCAGCCCGTCTTCCTGGTCACCGGCGCGCTGGGCGTACCGCCCTCGCTGCGCGGCGCCGGGCTCCGCAAGGTCGACGGGTTCCGCCTCACCATGCCGTTCTGGCAGGAGTCCAACGTCACCCGGCCGTCCCACAACGTCGGCATGCAGGCGCTCGTGGAGGTGTGGGCGGTGCCTCCGGCTGACCGGGCGCAGGCGCTCGGCGGCGCAGGCGCTCGGCGTTGAGGGCGCTCGGCGTTGAGGGCTCCAGCGGTCCCTCACCGCCCCGCGGGCACGAGCTCGTGCTCGACCCCTCGGCGGCGGCACGAGGGCGGCGAAACCCCGGCCGAGGCCGCCGACGGTGAGAAGCGGGCGGCTCAGCTACCACCGCTCCCCGTCCCCTTGACGGCGCGCCAGGTCCGGGCGACGCCCTCGAGCAGCGGCACCTCCGGCTTCCAGCCCAGCGTGACAGCGGCCCGGTCAATCGACAGGTAGTTGTGGGGGGCGTCGAAGCTCCGTGCGGGTTCGTGTCGCACACGGAACGGCAGCGGGTCGACCACGCGGGCCACCACGGCCGCCAGCGTCGCGAGCGAGGTTGGCGTGCCCGAGCCGATGTTGACCAGGCCGGGCGGCGCGGGCGCCTCGATCGCATGCAGGAACGCCTGCAGCGCGTCGTCGATGTAGACGAAGTCCCGCGTGATCGAGGCGCCCGCGCCGTACAGGACGACCTCGGTGCCGTGGCTGACGGCGTGGAGCCAGTTGGCGACCACGCCCTGCCCGGTGCTTGCGCGCTGGCCGGGGCCGTACACGTTGGCGATGCGGAGGACTACCGGGCGGCAGCGGGGTGAGGCGACGTCGCGCAGCAGCTCCTCCATTGCGAGCTTGGCTTGCCCGTAGGTGGACTTGGCGCCGACCCGGGAGTCCTCCCGGTAGGGGGGCGGGTCGCGGGTGTCGTAGACGGTCCCGCCGGAGCTGGGCAGCACCACCCGCCATGACCCTGCCGAGCGGCGCAGGCCCTCGACGAACTGCCGGAAGGCGGCCATGTCGGCAGCCACCCTCGCGGGCTCGGCCTCGGCGATCGCCGGATTGATCGAGTTCGCCAGGTACACGATGGTGCCGGCCGCCGCGAGGGCCGGCGCGAGGCGGCCGTCCCAGTCGACCAGGCGATCCTTGCGACCGAGCACGGTCACCGTCCAGCCGGCTGCCTCCAGGGCCGGGACCAGGCCCCGTCCGATGAACCCTCGGCCGCCGATGACTGCTACAGTTCCCCTCGCCGAATTCACGCTCATGCTTGCTTCTTGGTCTTCCATCACCGGGGGACCTTAACCCAGGAGCCTCCCCTGAGTGCAGCCTCGCTCCGACTGATCGTCGTCGCTTCGACGTTCCCGCTCCGCCGGGGCGACGGGACGCCCGGGTTCGTCTGGGACCTCGCCGAGCAGGAGGCCCGCCACTTCCAGACCGTCGTGCTGGTGCCCCGCATCCGCGGAGCGCCGCTGCGGGAGCGGGTGGGACAGCTCGAGATCCGGCGCTTCCGGTACTTCCCGGGGCGCTGGGAGGACCTCGCTGACGGGGCCATCCTCGAAAACCTCCGTGCGCGACGTGGCGCTTGGCTGCAGGTGCTGCCATTCCTCCTCGCGGAGTGGGTGGAACTGCGGCGCCTGGTCCGCCGGTTCCATCCCGACGTGCTGCACGTGCACTGGATCGTCCCGCAGGGGATCGTCGCCAGCCTGGCCGCGCCCCGGACCCCGCAGGTCCTCACCACGCTGGGGGGAGACGTGTACGCGCTGCAGGGCCGGCTGGCAGCCGCCCTCAAGCGCTTCGTGCTGCGGCGGGCCGCCGCGGTCACCGTGATGAACGAGGACATGCGTGGCCGCCTCGTCAACTTGGGCGGTGATCCTACCACCACCCTGGTTGTCCCCATGGGTGCGGACGTCGCCGCGGTCGGTGCGGCGGTCGCCGGCGCGGTCCGGCAGCCCGGCCGCATGCTGTTCGCCGGCCGCATGGTCGAGAAAAAAGGCGCGATCGTACTCATCGAGGCGCTGCGTGACGTCGGGCCAGAGCTGGGCTGGTCGCTCGACCTGGTCGGCGACGGGCCGCTGCGGGGCCGGCTCCAGACGGCGGCCGCCGGCCTGGCGGGCCCGACACGCTTCCGTGGCGTCCTCGATCGCACCGCGCTGGCCCGCGCCATGGGCGAGTGCGAGATCTTCGTGCTCCCGTCGACCCCGGCCGCCTCAGGAGACCAGGACGGCCTGCCGGTCGTGCTGCTCGAGGCGATGGCCGCCGGCTGCGCGATCGTCGCGTCGCGGCTGCCCGGCATCGATGAGGTGCTCACCGACGGGCAGACGGGCCTCCTCGTGCCGCCGAGAGACCCCGGCGCACTGCGGGCGGCGCTGGTGCGGCTCCTCGACGATCCCCCGCTGCGGGTCAGGCTCGGGGCGGCCGCAGCCGCGGCCGTCCAGGCGTACTCGGTGCAGGCGGTCGGGGAGCGGTACGCCGAGCTGCTGGCGCATGTGGCCGGCGCGGCCACCGAGCCGTCCGGTCGTGCAGCGGGTGGCACGCCTCACGCCTCCGACACGATCCGTCCGCGTTGACCGGTCCGCACACGAGCACCGTATCCGGGAGTGCGCCGGGACGCCCGCTGACAGGGGACTCGAGCGCATGAGATCCGACGGTCGCCGGCGTCAACGTCAGGGAGCGGTGCGTCTCGTCGGCGGGGTGCCCTGCCCGGACCCGACGACCACCCTGTCGCTGCTCCCCAACGCGGCGATCGGCCAGTGGCTGCACGAGCATCGCGACAGGTTCGCTGGCCACCTGCTCGACGTGGGCTGCGGCAACCGGCCCTACGCCTCGTTCTACGAGCCGCTGGTCAAGGAGGCGGTGGGCGTGGACGCCACCGCCGGGCACGGTGCGGCGGTGCTCGGGTTCGCCGACCGCTTGCCGTTCGCGGACCAGACCTTCGACACCGTCCTGTGCACCGAGGTGCTCGAGCACGTGGGGGACGCCGAGCGGGCCGCCGGTGAGCTGCTGCGCGTGTGCCGACCGGGCGGCCACGTCCTGGCCACGGTACCGTACCTCTACCCGACCCACGAGGCGCCGTACGACTTCCACCGCTTCACCCACTACGGCCTGCATGACCTGATGGTTCGCCACGGCTTCGAGGTTCTGTCGCTCGAGGCCAAGGGTGGCGCTGGCCTGCTCCTGGCGCACTTCGCGGTGCTCGCCGCGATCCGGGCCACCGAGCGGCTGACGGCCAGGCTGGGTCGGCCCGACGCCCTCGCCACCAACCGGTACCTGCGCGCCTGCTTGTGGGGTCCGCAGGAGGCGTTCCTGCGCCGAAGGGACGCGCGTCGACCCGTCAGGGGCACCGCCGAGCTGGTCAGCCTCGGCTACATGGTGGTCGCCCGACGGCCCCGGCCGGTCGTCGCTCCCTGAACCTCCGTACGCTGCTCGCGCTCCCCGCGCTTGGGACGACCGGCCCGGCATGCGTCAGTCGGCACCGGTGCGCTTGACCACCAGGTCGCCGAGCAGGGCGATGGCGGCGATGTTGAAGCCGGCCAGGCCGATCAGGAGGGTGGAGCCGGCCACCCGCCAGTGGTGGATGATCAGGTCGAAGATCAGCTTGACGAACGTGCTGCCCATCAGGAAGAGGGCGACCGGCATGAGCACCCGGATCGGGTTGAAGTACATCACCATCCGCAGGACCTGGATGATGTAGTTGTAGGCGTCCTTGAACGGGTGGAACTTCGACCGGCCGGCCCGCTTGAAGTAGTCGATGGGCACGTACTTGACCGGGTGCCCGTTGGACAGGAACGCGAGGGTGATCGTTGTCACGCACGAGAACCCGGGGGGGAGCAGGCGCAGGTAGGGGAGAGCCACCTGCCGCTTGAACGCGCGCAGGCCCGAGTTCAGGTCGGGGATCGGGGTGTTGGTCAGGTAGGAGGCGAGCCGGCGGATCGCCCACTTGGCCGGCACCCGGAAGAACTTGTAGGTGCCCGCCTCGGTGCGGCGCGCGCCCACGACCTGGTCGTAGTCGTCGTCCAGCTCCCGCACCAGGTCGGGGATGAGCTCGTTGGGGTAGGTCATGTCGGCGTCGGTCCAGACCACGACGTCGCCCTTGGCCTCCTGGGTGCCGATCCGGCGGGCCGTGCCAGAGCCCTGGTTGCGGGGGAACAGGATCGTGCGGATCCCAGGGATCGACTGCAGCACCTCACGGGTCCCGTCGGTCGAGCCGTCGTCGATGCAGAGCAGCTCGTAGGTCATGCCGGCCGCCTCGAGGGCGGCCCGGATGCGCTTGACCTCCTGCTCGACGTGGTCGCGCTCGTTGAAGCAGGGGAGCACGACCGTGACCTGCGGTGGGGCCTCGACGGGGAGCGGGACGGGAGCCGAAGCGGTGGGCACGGTGCTCCTCCTGGAGCGACGGGGACCTGGCGAGCCGGCCAGCAGCCAGGAGCCGACGGCCGAATCGGTCTAGGATGCTACCGCACCCCTCGACCAGCCTGGTAAGGAGCCATGACGTCCGCAGCCGCCGAACCCCCACCGCCGACGGTCTCGGCGGTCCTCGTCACCTACGAGAGCGCCGCCGACCTGCCCGGCTGCCTCGAGTCGCTGGCCAAGGCGGCCGCAACGCCCGCGGCGCGCGAGGCCGCAACGCCCGCGGCGCGCGAGGTCCCGCCTCCCGGGGTCGAGGTCGTCGTGGTCGACAACGCCTCCCGGGACGACTCGGCCGAGGTCGCCCGCGCCCGCGGGGTCAAGGTGATCGAGAACCCGGCCAACGAGGGCTACGCGCGGGCCGTCAACGCGGGCGCGGCCGCGACCGCCGGCCAGTGGCTGCTGGTGCTCAACCCGGACACCCGCCTCGCGGCCGGGTCGTTGTCGCGCCTGCTCGCCACCGCCGCGACCGACCCGCGGATCGGCTGCCTGGGGCCGGACCTGCACAACCCGGACGGGACCGAGTACCCGACCGGCCGCCGCTTCCCGTCCCTGCTGGTCGGCGGGCTCCATGCGCTCCTCGGCCCGGTCTGGCCGGGCAACCCGGCCACCAGGCACTACCACATGGCCGAGGCTGACCGGAGCGTGCCGCTGCGGGTGGACTGGGTGTCTGGTGCCTGCATGCTGCTCCGCCGCGACGCGTTCGAGGCGGTCGGCGGCTTCGACGGCGGCTACTTCATGTACTTCGAGGACATGGACCTGTGCCTGCGGCTGGCCCGGGCCGGCTGGGAGGTGGTGTTCGACCCCCAGGCCGAGGTCGTGCACGTCGGCGGGAACTCCACCCGCAGGGCCCCCTACCGCAAGGTCGTCAGCCACCACCGCAGCACCATGCGCTTCTACTGCCGCCGCTACGCCCGCGACCCCCGCATCCTGCTCGCGCCCCTGGTCGCCGCATTCCTGCTGCTGCGCGCCGCCGCCTCGCTGGCCCGCACCGCGCAGACGACCAGGGCCGCGGCCAGGGCGCGCCCGGCCTGACGGCGCGCCCCGGCTGGCGGGCGGCGGGCCGAGCGGGCATGGACGCTGGCGAGCGGGACGGGGATGGCGGGAGGCGGGCCTGGATCCTCGCGGTGCCCGTGGTCACGCTGGCCATGGCGGGGCTGGCCGCGCCCCTGGCCCCCGTCCTGGTGCGCGACCACCCGCTGCTGCTGCTGGTCCTGCAGACCAACCTGCCGTACGTGCTGCTGGTCAGCGGCAAGGTCGGCGCGGCTCCCCTGCTGCTGGTCGCGGTCGCGCGCCTGCTCGCCGCGAACGTCGGCTGGTTCTTCTTCGGCCGCTGGTACGGCGACCGGGCGGTCGACTGGACGCGGGCGCGGGGCCCTGGCGCGCGGACCGTGGTCGACACCCTGGCCGGGATGCTCACCCGGCTGCGGGACCCGCTGGTGCTCTTGTTCATGAACCCGGCGGTCGGCGTCGTGGCCGGGGCGACCGGGATGCGACCGCGCCGCTACCTCCTGCTCCGCACGACCGGCGTGGTCGCGACCGTGCTGGCCTGGCGCGTGGCCGCGGCCCGGGCCCCGGCCCAGCTCGCCCAGGCCGTCCGCTTCGTCGAGCTGTACGCGACCCGGCTCACCCTGGTCCTGCTCGTCGCCGCGGTCGTGCTGGCCTGGCTCAGGCGGGCAGCCCCGCGCGGCCGGCGATCTCCTCCCAGCGCCTGACGAAGGCGTCCTCGGAGAACGCCTGGGCCCGCTCGGTGGCGGCGGCGCCCAGGCGGCGGCAGCGGTCGGGGTCGGCAGCCAGCTCGCGCGTGCGCGCCTCGAGCTCCTCGAGGGTGGTCCAGCGGTAGCCGTCCACGCCCTCGCGGACGATCTCACGCTGGCCGGCCTTGTCGATCACCACCGGCACGCAGCCGGCCGCCATCGCCTCGACCGTGGTCATGCCGAAGTGCTCGAACACCCAGGGCGCCCGCTGCTCGTCCTCGCCGTAGCCGGTGGCCGCCCAGAAGACCGAGCTGGCCCCGAGCAGCTCGTCGACCAGGGCGCGGGGCGCGTTGGGGTGGATGTGCACGGGCAGGCCGGTCGCGGCCTCGCGCAGCTGGGCCAGGTAGGGGAGCTGGGAGGGCTCGCAGCCGCCGACCACGTGCAGCTCCCAGCCGTCCAGGCCCCCCTTGCGGACCATGTGCCCGAAGGCGCGCACCTGCTCGAGCTGCTTCTTGGAGTGGCCCAGCCCGGGGGCGAAGAAGCGGCCGACCGTGATGATCTTCGCCTCCTTGATGGCGGGGTGCAGCTCGTGGACCCGGATGGGGGGGAACAGGACCTCGGCGTCCACCCCCCACAGGCGCCGGATCCAGCCCCGGGTGTACTCGGAGTTGGCCATCACCCGGTCGTAGTGGTGGAGGAACGACAGGTCGGCCGGGTCGCGCTGGAGCCACGGGAAGCGCTCGGCCACCCGCTGGCGGAGGTCGGTGTGGGTGCCGGCCAGGCGCAGGCGGCTGAGGGCGACGCCGAGGGTGCGGTCGTCGCCGTTGCCGGGCACGAACGTGCCGCTGTCGAGCACCAGCTCGCCGTCCTGCCTGGAAGCGGGCAGCGTCACCTCGTGGTGCTGGAACCGCTCCACTGCCTCCAGGCGGGCCAGCTCGCGGCCCTCCTCGTCCCGGAAGACCAGCTCGGTCGGGCCGGGCGCGCCCGGGCGGCCGAGGTCGAAGCCGAGGCGCCGGTCGTCCCCGGCCGGGACCTGGAGCATGGCCCGGCCGCTGGTCCAGGTCCAAACCCGGCGCCGGCCGCCCTCGGGCGGGAACCAGCCCAGGCCGTAGCCGATGTCCGGGCGCGCCTGGCGCACGTGCGGCGCGACCGCGCGGACCACCCGGCGCCGCCACGGCGCCATGTCGTGGTCGAACGGGGTGGGGAAGTAGCACAGGTAGAGGCTGCGGACCGCCCGCGCCTTGACGCGGCTCATGTAGGAGGCGTTGACGAACAGGTGGTACTCGGAGGACACGCGCGCCATGTCGAGCTCGCCCCGGTCGGGCACGATGCGCAGCGACACCTTGGCCAGGTCGAGCCCCAGGTGGTCGGCGAGGATCTCCTTGCCGACGTCCTCGTGTCCGATGAGGTCGACGTCGTGCCCCTCCTGGGCGAGGACCTGGGCGAGCATGCTGGAGTGGCGCTCCCCGCCACCCATGGAGTGCAGGAACCGGTTGTAGACCGCTGCCTTCAAGGCGTGCGACAACTCCCCCCGTGAAGCGTTCGTACAGGTCGGAACGTCAGGCCCGAGCTCTCACGAAGATCTCGTTGGCCTCGTACATGCCCCATACTAGGTTCTCGTGGGCCCGGTGCAGGGCGCGCAGCGCCTCCTGGGTCTCCTGCAACCGGTCCGACAGCACCTTGGTCACGTGCACGAGCTGGTGGACCCAGGTCGCGTCGTGCGCCTCGGTCCAGCGCCCGCGGCCCTGGTGCTGCATTGCCATGGCCACCTTCCTGGCGGCGTCGTCGAGTGCCTCGTCGAGGCCGGGGTGGACGGCCGGCTGGGGGGCCAGGAACGGCGGCGGCGGCCCGGGATGGTTGTGCGGGTTCGGCCCGACCTCCTCGACCTCGAACCCAGCCTGGCGGCAGAAGAACTCCAGCAGGGGGCCGTCGTAGAAGCGGACGTGGGTGGGGTCGCGCCAGAAGTCGTGGGTGAGCACCGCGTAGCAGGCCGGGTTCGGGGTCGCCGCGATGAACTTCCCTCCAGGGGCGAGCACGCGGCGCACGCCCGCGAGCAGGCGGGCGAGCTGGTCCGGGGTCAGGTGCTCCACGAAGTGGGCGCAGAACACGCCGTTGAAGGGCCCTGGGGCCGGGTCGCCGTGCAGGTACTCGATGGCGTCCTCGCAGGCCACTTCGAAGCCACGGGCCCGGGCCTTCTCGACCATGCCCTCGTCGGAGTCGACGCCCTGGCCCTTGATGCCGGCGTCGTCGAGCAGGGAGAGGAACTCGCCCCGGCCGCAGCCCAGGTCGAGCACTGGGGCCAGGTCGGTGAACATCTCGACGTAGAACCACTGGACCTTCCGGGCGTGCTCGCCGTGCGGGTCGAAGTCCATATAGGCGTAGTAGTCGCTCTCAAGCCGGCTCACGACCGTCCACCTCCCCTGGCAGCGGGCCGCTGGCCAGATGCCACCCATTCCCCCCTGTACCGACAGCACCGGACCGGGGGTACTTGGCCGCGCATGCTACCTGGGCGGGGGCCCGCCCGTCTGTGCCACAATCCGGCGGTCGCGCCGTCGCCCGCGCCGCGCCCCGGCGCCGCCCCGGAGCGCCAAGGAGCCAGATGCAAGAACGATTCCCCGTCGTGATCAACTGCCGGGACCGTCTCGAGTCCCTCGCCGAGCTGGTCGCGTGGCTCGAGCGTGCCGGCCAGGGTCCGATCCTGCTGGTCGACAACGACTCGACCTACCCGCCGCTGCTCGACTACTACGAGCAGACCCCGCACGAGGTCGTCCGCCTCGGCCAGAACGCCGGCCCGTACGCGCCCTGGACCTCTGGCGTGGTCGCCGAGCGGTTCGCCGGCCAGTGGTACGCGTCGACCGACCCCGACATCGTGCCCGGCGAGGGATGCCCGCTCGACGCGCTGACATTCTTCCACGACGTGCTGCAGCGCTACCCGGCCTTCCCGAAGGCCGGGTTCGGGCTGAAGCTCGACGACCTGCCCGACCGCTACCGGTTCGCGGCCGAGGTGCGCGACTGGGAGCGGCGGTTCTGGGACGACGTCCTCGAGCCCGGCCTGTACGCGGCCCCGATCGACACCACCTTCGCCCTCTACCGGCCGGACGTCGGCTTCCAGATCGACATCGCGATCCGCACCGGGGAGCCGTACGTGGCGCGCCACACCGCCTGGTACGTCGACAGCGACGACCCCCCCGAGGAGGAGCGCTGGTACCGGGCGCACGCCCGCCCCGAGGTCAACAGCTGGAACCACGACGAGCTGCCCGGCTGGCTGGCCGAGGCGGTCGACCGGATCCGGCTCACCGGCGACCCCCGCCCCCGCCCGGCCCGGGCGTCCGATCTGGCCTCGGGGTCCGACCCGGCCCGGGCGTCCGATCTGGCTCCGGCATCCGACCCGGCCCGGGCGTCCGACCTGGCCCCGGCGTCCAACCCGGCCGCCGGCCCCGGGTCGGGGCCGGCGGCCGGGTACGGTGCTCGGGCCGGCGGCGGTGCCAGGCGGCGGCTGCGGGCCTGGCTGCGCCGTTGACCGCCGGCCAGCACCCGCGGTCGGGGGCTGGCGTGAGCCAGGCGAACAGCCGAGCCGGGGAGGCGCCGCCGCGGGACCGGCCCGACCCGCCCGCCCATGCCAGGATCCGGGCCCCACGGGTGGCGCCCGGCCGGGTGCTCGACCTCGCCGTGGTCCTCGCGCTGCTCGTCCTCGCCACGCTGAGCCGGCGGCTCGGCTACCTGTTCTCGCACTCGTTCTGGCTCGACGAGGGCTGGGTCGCCGACTCGGTCCGCGCCCCGCTCCACCAGCTCCGGCTGCTCACCTCGTCCACGCCGATCGGCTGGACGCTGCTGCTCCGCCTGGTCCCGCCGATCGGTCCCCCGGAGCGCCTGCGGGTGCTGCCGATCGCGTTCGCGGTGGCCGCGGTCGTGCCCGCCTACCTGCTCGGCCGGCGGCTCGGGTGGGTCCAGGCGGTCGCCGCCGGTCTGGCCGCCGCCATCGCCCCGAGCGCGCTCGCCAACGACGACCTCAAGCAGTACACCGCCGACGTGTTCGTGACCCTGCTGCTGCTCTGGCTCGCCGCCCGGGTCGAGGCGGACTGGATCCCACGCCGGGTCGCGCTGCTGTGCGCCGTCTGCGTGCCCGCGGCGCTGGTCAGCCACGCGACCGTGTTCGCCTCGGCGGCCGTGCTCGGCGCGCTCGGGCTGCGCTGCCTGGCCGAGCGCCGCTGGGACCGGCTGCGCTGCCTGGCTCCGCTCGGGCTCGCCCTTGCCGCCGTCGAGGGCGCCATCTACCTCGCGTTCCTGTCGGTGGGCGACAACGCGGCGATGCGGCGGTGGTGGGCGACCGCCGTGGCCGGGTTCATCCCGATGTCCTCGGGGCCAGGCGAGGCCGCCGCCTACGTCGCCTCGCGCCTGGCCGACGCTCTCGGCCGGGCCGGGTTCGGACCCTGGGCGCTGGCCGCCGCGCTCGCCCTCGCCGGACTGGCCGCCCTGTGGCGCGCCCGCCTGCCGGCGACCGCGCTGGCCGTGCCGCTGCTGCTCGCCGAGCTGGTGGTGGCCGGCGCGGCCCGGCGCTACCCGTTCCTGGACGAGCGGACCAGCCTGTTCTTCACCGTGCTGCTCACCGTCTGCGCCGGGCTCGGGGTCGGCGCGCTGGTGGCCTGGTCGTGCCGGCGGCGGGCCACGGTGCCGCTCGGGCTCGCCGCCGCCGTCCTGGCCGGCGTGCTGCTCGTGTCGGCCGCCAACGAGGCGGTCCGCACGCCCATGCCCGGCAGCAGCCTGCGTGAGCAGGTCGCGTTCGTGCTCGCCAACCGCCAGCCGGGGGACGTGGTGGTCGTCGGCCGGAGTGCCTCCTTCGCGTTCGCCTACTACTGGCCGGACCGGCCCACCTTCGTGCCCACCAGGACCGGGTCGGCCGTGCTGTTCCAGGTCGAGTACCCCGACCGGCCCGAGCTGGTGATCAACCACCGGCGCAGCCTGCCCGACGCCGACGCGGCCATCCGCGAGGCCGCCGCCCGGACACGGTCGGGCCGGGTGTGGCTGGTGCTCGCCGAGGCCGGCGATGGCGGCCCGATCTGGCGCGACGCCGCCCCCACCGCCCGCCGGGCCAACGGCAACCGGCTGCCGCTCCTGCTCCTGCCCGCGGCCGGGGCCTGAGCACCGCGGGCTCCCGCTCCCCGGCCAGGCCTGAGCGCCACGGGCTGCTCCTGCCCGCGGCCGCGGCCTGAGCGCCGCGGGCTCCCGCTCCCTTGAGGCTGTGGCCTCACCGCCCGCGCCGCCCGACCGAGGGCTGGCTGTCCGGTTCGAGTACGATCCCGGCAGCATCCTGGCGGGCGCCGACGACGGCGGGCCGCGGGGGGTACGAGCTGTCGAGCACCGGGGGTCCGCGCGTGGAGTTCCGTCGTATCACGAACCTGCCGCCGTACGTCTTCACCGTCATCGACGGGCTGAAGGTGGCGGCCCGCCGGGCCGGCGAGGACGTCATCGACCTCGGCTTCGGCAACCCCGACCTGCCCTCCCCGGAGACGGCGGTGGCCAAGCTGTGCGAGGCGGCCCGCAACCCAAGGAACCACCGCTACTCGGCGAGCCGGGGCATCCCGAAGCTGCGGCAGGCGGCGGCAGCGCTGTACCAGCGGCGCTTCGGCGTGGCGCTCGACCCCGACACCGAGGTGATCAGCACCATCGGGGCCAAGGAGGGGTTCTCCCACTTGATGTGGGTGCTGCTGCAGCCGGGCGACGCAGCGCTGGTGCCGTCCCCGTCGTACCCGATCCACATCTGGGGGCCGCTGTTCACCGGGGCGGAGGTCCGCGAGATCCCCATCGGCACCGACGAGGACTTCTTCGCCAACGTGCAGCAGGCCTACCGCTGGTCCTGGCCCCGTCCCCGGGTGATCGTGCTCTCGTTCCCCCACAACCCCACCACCGCCTGCGTCGACCTGGCCTTCATGCAGCGCATGGTCGACTTCGCCCGTGAGAACGAGGTGCTGCTGGTCCACGACAACGCCTACGCCGAGCTCGGCTTCGACGGGTTCCGGCCCCCGTCG